>NZ_JBFUFU010000019.1:0-280075 GCF_056403275.1 Mycobacterium sp. P2_H7
GAGTCGAAGGCGGTGTGGTCGACGTTGTTGGTGAGTCGTTTGCAGACCAGTTTGCCGATCCAGGCGTTGAAGTCTTTTTGCCCGTAGATGCCGTAGGTGTGCAGTTCGTGGGCGAAGTTGGTGTCGGGGTCCCGGTCATAGGCCGGATCAGCGTGCGCGACCCCAGCACCAGCGAATGTCATTGCGGTGCCGACGATGGCACCGATCAGAGCACGTTTCACGGCAAAGCCTCCTCGGGCGTTTTCTGAATCGGGGTGGGCCAGTTCGACGGGAGCGGACGTTGGCGCACCCGCTGTGGCCACCAGAACCACTTACCCAGCAACGCCGCGATCGACGGGGTCATGAATGACCGCACGATCAAGGTGTCGAACAACAGACCCAGACCGATGGTGGTACCGATCTGCCCGAGAATCACCAGGTCACTGAAGATGAACGACGCCATCGTGGCCGAGAACACCAGACCGGCGGCCGTGACCACCCGGCCCGTGCCTGCCATGGACCGGATGATGCCCGTGTTGAGGCCGGCGTGCATCTCTTCCTTGAACCGCGACACCAGCAGCAGGTTGTAATCCGCACCCACCGCCAGCAGCAGGATGATGGCCAGCGGCACCACGATCCAGTACAGGTGGATGCCGAGAATGTACTGCCACAACAACACCGACAAGCCGACCGAGGCACCCAACGAGATCGCGACGGTGCCTACGATCACGAGCGCGGCGACGATGCTGCGGGTCACGAACATCATGATCAGCAGGATGAGAGCCAGTGCGGCCAACGCCGAGATCAGCAGGTCGTACTTGCTGCCATCCTGAATGTCCTTGTTGGTGGAGCCGATTCCGGCCACATAGACCTTGGCATCCGACATCGGCGTCGCCTTGAGCGCGTCGAACACCGCATCCTTCATCGCGTCGATGTGGGGGATGGCCTCGGGATCGGCCGGATTGCCTTGGTGGGTCACGATGAACCTGGCCGCCTTGCCGTCCGGCGAGAGGAACAGTTTGAGCCCACGCTTGAAATCGGCGTTGTCGAAGGCCTCCGGGGGCAGATAGAACGAGTCGTCGTTCTTGGCGTCGTCGAACGCCTGACCCATCGCGGTGGCATTCTTCAGGGCTTCATCGCTCTGCGCGTTGGTGCCACCGGTGGTCGCGTAGTTCGACAACGTGAGGTCGCGGTTGCGTTCCTGGATGGCGATCTGCGGCGGAAGCAGCGCAACCAATTTCGGTTGCAGGGCGTCCAACTTGTCCAGGCTGGCCGTGATGGTGCCGAACTTGTCGGACAGCTCCGAGATCCCGTCCAGGGAATCGAACACCGACCGCAACGCCGAGCACATGGGAATGTCGAAGCAGTGCGGCTCCCAGTAGAAGTAGTTGCGCAGCGGGCGGAACTGATCGTCGAAATTGGCCAGTTTGTCCCGCAGGTCGTTGACCGTCGTCACGGTGTCGTGGAACGCCTGGGTCTGCTCGTGGGTGGCCGCTGCGCTCTGCTGCTGAAGCGTGAGCTGCTGGCGCAGGACGGCGATCGTGTTGTCGATCTCGTTGGCCTGTTTGAGCAGATCATTGGCCCGGTCCTGCTGGTAGCCCAGATTCATGATCTGACTGGCACTGGTCGCGCTGATCTGGAACGGGATCGAGCTGTGCGTGATCGGCGTTCCCAGCGGCCGCGTAATCGACTGCACCAGAGCAATTCCCGGGGTGTGCAGCACCGCTTTCGCTGCGCGCTCCAGGATCAGCATGTCGGCCGGATTCCGCATGTCGTGATCGGTTTCGATCATCAGCAATTCGGGGTTGATCCGCGCTTCGGTGAAATGCCGTTCGGCGGCCTCCATTCCGATCACGCCGGGTGCCGTGTCGGGGATGTAGGGACGGTTGTCGTAGCTTGTCTGATAGCCGGGCAGGGCGAACACCCCGATGAGGGCGATCGCGCCCGTCACCACCAGGATCGGCCCCGGCCAGCGCACGATGGCCGCACCGATGCGGCGCCAGCCGCGGGCTCGAAGCTGTCCCTTGGGCTCCAACAGCCCGAATCGGCTGGCGATCAACAACACCGCAGGCCCCAACGTCAGCGCGGCGGCCAACGTCACGAGCACGCCGAGGGCGGCCGGGATACCGAGTGTCTGGAAGTAGGGGAGCCGAGTGAACTGCATGCACGCCACCGCGCCGGCGATGGTCAATCCCGATCCGACGATGACATGGACGGTGCCCCGGTACATGTCGTAGTAAGCCGGTATCCGCTCCAGGCCGTTGCTGCGTGCCTCCTGGTAGCGGCCGACGACGAAGATCGCGTAGTCCGTGCCCGCCGCAATCGCCAGCAGCGTCAGCAGATTCGTCGAGTAGGTGGACAGTCCGATGACTCCGGAATGGGCCAGGACCGCCACCACGCCGCGGGCCGCGGCGAGTTCGATGGCCACCGTCAACAGCACGATGACCATGGTCACCAACGACCGGTAGACGAACAGCAGCATGATGCCGATGACCAGGAAGGTGATGGCGGTGACTTCGTGGGTGCCTTCGCTGCCCACCTCGAAGTTGTCGGTCACCAGCGGGGACGCACCGGTGACGTAAGCCTTGATGCCCGCGGGCGGCGGCGTATCGGCCACGATCTTGCGTACGGCGTCGACGGATTCGTTGGACTGCGCCTCGCCCTGGTTTCCGCGCAGGTACACCTGGGTCAGCGCGGCCTTGCCGTCCTTGCTCTGTGAACCGCCGGCGGTGAGCGGATCGCCCCAGAAGTCCTGAACGTGCTCGACGTGCACGGTGTCCTCTTGGAGCTTTTTCACCAGGCCGTCGTAGAAGGTGTGCGCCTCGGGACCGAGCGGCTGATCGCCCTCGAGCACGATCATTGCCGCACTGTCGGAATCGAATTCGTGGAAGACCTGGCCGATGTGTCGCATCGCGAGGATGCCCGGTGCATCGGGCGCGTTGAGCCCCACCGACCGCTCCGCGCCGACGACCTCCAGCTGGGGAGCGATGATGTTGGTGACCGCCGCGATGCCGATCCAGATCAGCAGGATCGGCACCGACAGCGTCCGGATGAGCCGCGCCATCCGGGGTTCGACCGGGGCTTCGTGCTGGGCTTCGTGCGGGGCATTGCTCATGCCGTCTTGTCCAAGCACGCGATGTATCCGTTCACGTTGTTCGCGGACCTTTCGTCCTTGACGATGCCGTTGACGGTGATGCGGCAGCTGATGGTGTCTCCGTCACCTTGCGCGCGCAGGTCGGCGTACAGCGTCGGGTCGTCGGTGGTCAGCGTCTGCGACCAGGGCAACGGCACGTTGCTCACGCGTTGAGGCTGCGCATGGATGTCCAGGAAATTGATGGTGGCCACCGATCCGGGTGAGCCGAACACCTCGAACAACACCTGTTTGGGGTTGTAGCCGGTGTTCTCCAGAGCGTCGGAGCCCGGTCTGGAGATCTCGTTGTCGGAGCCGAAGATGCCGTGCAACCGGTTGACGGTGAAGCCGACGAGAGCGACCACCAGGATGGCCACGATCGCGATCCATTGCCGGAGTGCGAACTTGCTCACCGAGAACTTTTTCAAGCCAATGCCTTTCGACGCCCCCGCTGACGATCCGCACACTGACACGCTGTGAATCTGTCACGTAAAGGAGAACGGTACGGTACCGTACGACGTGTCGCAACCGCTTGACGTGCGAAGAAATGACTGCTCTCCACGCACCGTCTCGGTGCAACGCCGCGATGTGACTCTGGTATTCCATTCATAAGGGGTAAGGAAAGGACGCACGATGACCTCCGATCACCCGGACGACGCGAGCCGCTGTCCGTGGAGCGAACGCGAGGCCGAGCTACTGGCCATCACCTTGGAGCTGCTGCAGGAGCACGGGTACGACCGTTTGACCGTGGAAGCGGTGGCGATCAAGGCCAAGGCCAGTAAGGCCACGATGTACCGCCGGTGGCCGTCCAAGGCGGATCTGGTGCTCGCAGCCTTCATCGAGGGCACCCGGAGTACCGCGATCCCGCCGCATACCGGGTCGTTGCGCGGCGACCTGCTGGAGATCGGGCGCACCACCTGCCGGCAGTCGCAAGAACACATGCGGACCATGCGTGCGGTGCTCAACGAGATGTCGCACAGCCCTGCGCTGCAGGACGCGATGCAGGAGAAGTTCGTCCTTCAACGCAAATTGGTGATCGACGGCGTCCTGGCCGAGGCGGTGCAGCGTGGCGAGATCGATGCCTCGGCCATCAACGAGGAGATCTTCGATCTGCTGCCGGGCTATCTGGTCTTCCGGTCACTGGTGTCCGACCGGCCTCCGACCGATGACACCGTACGCGCGGTGGTCGACGGAGTGTTGTTGCCGAGTCTCAGAGGCCGGCAGGGCACGTAGTCCGAATCACGGCAGTGCGTAGTCCATCGGCAGTCCGTTGAGTCCGGTCGCGTCGCGGTGTGCGACCACGGTGGCGACGTTGGTGTTGCCACGCGTCACGCCGAGGATTGCCACTTCGTCGTTGACGGCGAAAGCGTTTGCGGTGCCGCCCATCTGGCTGCCCGCCGGGGTGATCCCATTGGTCTGCGCGTCGACGACGTACGTGCGGGCCACACCGTCGGGTCCCTGGGCGGTGACCGAGTTGGGCGAGACCGCGATCAGTCGGCCCTCCTGGCTGATCGGTTGACTGATGCCGGCGTCGGGCGCGGGTGGCGGCGTGGCCGTGGCGGCGGAATCTGCCACTCGCATGATGACCGCTGCGGCGACGGCGGCGAACGCGACCACGAAGGAGAGGGCCAGCGCGATGGCGGTCGACCGCGGGCCCTTGCGGGCATGGCGTCCGTCTCTGAAGCTCATCTCCTGATCCCCTCTCGTCAGCTGGCCCCCGGGTACCCGACTGCTCCGCCGGGAAAACCAACAGGCCGATGGTGGGGACAACCGACCTGCGGGTACCCCCATTCCCGTGTGGACGACGACCAGGCACATCGATGCTCCCGCCGGCAGGGTGTGGGCGGCCCTGACCTCGCTGTCGGCGTGGCCGAAGTGGGGTCCGACGGTGGCGAGGGCCGAACTGGACGACGGTGGCCCGTTGCGCCTCGGCGCCCGCGGAATGGTGTGGACCGCGGTGGGTGTGCCGCTGCCGTTCGAGATCACCGAATTCGTGCCAGATCGGATGTGGGCGTGGAAGGTGGCGGGTGTTCCGGCCACCAAACACGGCGTCGACCCCGTCGGGTCGGGGTGTCGTGCCTGGATGAGCGCGCCGTTGTGGGCGCCGGCCTATCTACCGGTACTTGCCGTGGCCCTGCACCGCATCGAGGCCATGGGCGGGTGAGAGCTACCGTTTGACAGCGCTGACCAGCGTGTTCGCTTTGATCATGAGCTCCGATTGCGATCCCGCCTCAGGTAACGGGCGCCCGAGGCTGCTGATCTGGTCGGCCAGCGGGGTGGCCTCGCTGTTCCAGCCGCGCTCGCCGAACCAGTCGGCGGCCTTCGCGAACTGTTCGTTGTAGATCAGATCGAAGAAGGCGCTGTCGCCGTCGATGTCCCCATCGGCGGAAGCCTTGGCCGCTTCGTGGGCTTCGGTCGGCATCGGATCACCTTCCTCGATGCCGACGTGACTGCCCGGCGCGGCCAGCGCGTCGATGCCGCGGAACAGCTCGCCTTGGGCGGTGGCGGGTAGGTAGATGAGCAATCCCTCGGCGATGAACGCCGCCGGGGCGGTCGGGTCGAAACCCGCCTGCCGCAACGCCGAACCCCAGTCGTCGCGCAAGTCGACGGCCACGTCGACGCGCCGCGCGTTCGGCGTCGTGCCGTGCTTCTCGAGAACCTCGCGCTTGAACTCCAGCACCCGGGGTTGGTCCAACTCGTAGGAGACCGTGCCGGCCGGCCAGGACAGGCGGTACGCGCGAGAGTCCAGCCCCGCCGCCAGCATCACGATCTGCCGCACACCGGCTTCGGCAGCGCGCATGAAGTAGTCGTCGAAATACTTCGTGCGCGCGGCCTGGAAGTCGACGAAGTGGGTGCCGAAATCCGTTGTGGTGAGCCGGCTGTCGGTCTCTTTACCGTCGACGAGGTCGGCCCATTGACCGCCGACGGCCCGGCAGAAGACGGCGGCGTAAGGATCGACCGCCAGCGGATCGGGCTTGCGGGCCTCCAGTGCTCGGGCCGCGGCGACTAACAGAGCCGTCGAACCCACGCTGGTGGTGATGTCCCAGGTGTCGTTGTCGGAGCGCATGGCCGCGAGGGTACCCGCGTTCGCAAATCAGGTATCCCACAGCACGTTCAGATGCGCGGGCGAACGCATCAACGTCCCTTCGATGGTCGGTGCCGGGTGGTCGGGGTCCAGACGCAGGCCGGGCAGCGCCTCCAGCAGAGCGCGGACCAGGCCCTCGGTTTCGACCTTGGACAGGTGCATGCCGAGGCACATGTGCACGCCGTACCCGAAGCCGAGGGTGGAATGGTAAGGCCGGGCCAGGTCGAACCGATCGGGATCCTCCCACCGCGCCGGGTCGCGGTTGGCAGCCCCGATCAGCACCATGACCGTGGACCCCGCGGGAATCCGCACTCCGCCGAGTTCGGTGTCTCTGGTGGCCAGGCGCGGGACGAACTGCAGCGGCGTTTCCCACCGCACGGCCTCGTTGACTGCGGCGCTCAGCGCGGCCGGGTCGTTGCGCACCGCGTCCAGTTGTTCGGGGTCGGACAGCAGCGCCACCATGAGCGACGAGGACGACCGGTATGTCGTCTCCGCCCCGGCCGGCAACAACAGCCGCAGGAACGAACAGATCTCGTCGTCGGTCAACCGCTGGCCGTCATGCTCGGCGTTGGCCAGCACCGAGATGAGGTCGGCGGTGGGCGATTGGCGCCGCTCGGCCAGCAGCGGCGCGAACATGTCCGCGAGCTTGGCCGCGCTCGCCAACCCTTTGTCCACGTCGTAGGACAGCGTGAGCAGTTCGATCGCGGTGCGGTGGAACGCCGAGTACTGCGTCGGTGGGAGTCCCAGGATCGCGGCGAAGGTCCGCATTGGAAAAGTGAACAGGAACCCGCGGACCAGGTCGGCGTGCCCGGCGGGCCGCAACTCGGCCGTCATCTCGTCCAGCATCGGAGTGATGAACCGAGATTGCCACCCGCCCATCGTCTTTGGGCCCAGCGATGGTTGCAGCAGGCTGCGGTACTCCCGGTGTTCGGGCGGGTCCATCTCGATCAGGGAGCGCCCCATGACCTTGGTGACGATGTCGAAATATGCGGCATTGCTGAAGGTCGCGGGATCGAGCAGCGCCTGTGCGGCGGCCTCGTAGGAGTACACGCTGAAGGTCGGTGGACCGCCGCCGCTGTTGCCGGGCATGTTCAGGTGCGGCAGTCCGGCATGGACCGGCGCCTCGGCGCGCAGGGCGGCGTAGGCCGCGTGCGGCGAGGGCTGCCCGAACCCGATCAGGAGGTTGAACGTTTCGAATGACTGCCACACGTCGTCATCGTGGTGCTGATGGTCCCGCTCGACGTCGAGCAGTTCAGATGCAGGCTGCATGTGAGTTACGGTAACAGCGGTGAGTCGACAGCAACAGGCACTTGCGACACGGACCGCGATCATTTCTGCGGCCCGGGATCTGTGGGCGCGCCAAGGGTTCTTTGCCACGAGCACCTCTGACCTCGTCAGCGCGGCCGGCGTCGGCACCCGGGGCGCGTTCTATGCGCACTTCGCCGATCGTGAGCAGTTGTTCCTCGCGGTCGTCGACGACGTGCACCGCAGGATTGCTCACCTACTGGAAGACCGGGCTGTGTCCTCCGAGGATCCGCTGGTCGCCCTGCAGGCGGTCTTGCTGTCGTTTCTCGACATCGTGGTCGAGGCGCCCGACGTGCAGGCGTTGTTGGTCGACGGCCCCGCGGTGTTCGGGCCCGCGCGCTGGCATCAGGCCGAGCAGGCCAGGGGCTTGGTTCCGATCGAGCAGCGCATCATCGAGGCGATCGACGCCGGCGTCATCGAGAGCCAGCCGGTGCGGCCGCTGGCGATGATCCTGCTGATGCTCGTGAACGACACCGCGCTGATGATCGCTGCGGCCGACGATCGTGGCACCGCGCGCCGGGATGCGGGCGCGGCGCTGGCGCGACTGGTCGGGGGATTGCGTGCATGATGCACGTATATGTGTTAGCGTGGCGCCATGGTTCAGGCGATCACCCCCGAGTCCGTCCTGCCCGACGGCATGGACGGCAGCGACTTCGGTGGCCGACATGTGCGTAAAGGCACGGTCCGGGCCGCGATAGAGAACATCAAGGCGTTGCGGGAGCTCAACCCCGACGACCCCGCCTATCGGACACACGCGGACGCGCTGCGCGACCTCGCACCGGCGCTGGAGGCTGTCGAACTCTTCGACCACTTCACTCCGCGCGATCCGGACATCGCGGCACTGTTCGGTCGCTGATGCCGAGCGAGCGGGCTGAGCTCGCCTGTGATATCGCCAATCATGTTGTGACACTGCTCAGTAGAAGCTTTCGCAGTGGTCTCTACGGCGAACTGACCGCCGGCCTCGACGAGGCGATCGATGCTGCGACGTATCCGGTGATCAGTGGCCTGGCGCGGGGCGGTCCGACCACGGCCGCCGATCTGGCCGCGGCGATCGGTATCGATCGTTCCGTCGTCAGCCGGCACGCCTCCCGGTTGGAAGAGGCCGGACTGGTGCAACGCACATCGCACCCCCGCGACAAGAGGGCGACGGTGCTGACGCTGACCGAGCGCGGGGTCGCGGCAGTCGCCACCATGCGTACCCGCCTGTTCGGACAGTTCGAGAATGCCTTCGCGGCCGCACCCGAAGAATTGATGCGTGGCACCCGAGACGGACTGGCGCATGTCATCGAGGCATTCGAAGCCTGAGTGACCGTCGAATCGACGCTATGACGTCGCCATCCAGATGCCTAGCGCGACCATGATGACGGCGATCGCCCCGTCCAGGACCCGCCACGTCAGTGGGGTGGCGAACAACCCGGCCAGCCGCTTGGCGCCCAGGCCCAGCCCGGTGAACCACAGTGCGCTGGCCATCACCGCACCCGCTCCGAAAAGCCAACGCTGATCCCGGTTTTCGTTGGCGATGGAGCCGAGCAGGACAACGGTGTCGAGGTAGACGTGCGGGTTCAACCAGGTGAGCGCCGCGCAGGTGACGAGCACCTCGGCCAGTCGCGCGGGGGCCTTTCCGGTCGGACTCAGCGTCGACGGACGAAAGGCGCGCCGGGCGGCCAGCGCGCCGTAGCCGATGAGAAAGACGGCTCCGCCGAGTTTGGCGACGGTCAGCGCGTCGGGATGCGCGGTGATGATCGCCCCGACCCCTGCGATCCCGGCGGCGATGAGGATCAGGTCCGACACCGTGCACAGCGCGATCACCGGGATGACGTGTTCGCCGCGGATGCCCTGGCGCAGCACGAACGCATTCTGCGCGCCGATGGCGGCGATCAGCGTCATGGTGGTCAGGAAGCCGAGGAGGACGGGCGAACTCATATCTGTGACGGTAAGGCCGGTCGCGTCGACAGTACAGCTAATAATTCTTAGCTTGCATTAGCAGCGCTTATTCCGCCCAGAACTCTGAGCGTCGCGGAGACCAGCGGGGAATGAACCCGGGCCGGTTGATCTTTCGTCGAGAGGCGTTCGCCCGCCGGGATGAATCTGCCGCAGTCAATTCGCTACGCGGTCGAGCCGCCCCATCGCCACGACAACCACCGGCGCCGCGAGCTCGACGCCGAGCAAGAGATCGTGGAATCGATGTGGTCGACCCAGGGTGGCGCGCGTCACCAGCCGGCCGATGCCGCCCAGCGCCATCAGATTCGCGAGGGTGCGCAGGCGTTTGAAGTCCGGTGTGGGGCCGGACACGGCGTCGAGCCACCCCAGCCCATATCCGGCAAAGACGGGGCCCATGAAGCGAATGTGGGAATCCACAGTCGCATCAGCGGACATCCCGGGCTCTGCGCGTACCCCTCCGATGAGCTGTACGCCCCCAATTGCGACGCATGTCCATCCGATCACACGCCCCACGCGTGCCGTCTTCGTCATGATCCCAGGATCTCACGTAGGAAGGCGCGAGTCAGGTGGCTGCGTCGTACGCCTCTTGAATCGCGGCGGGAATCCGCCCGCGAGCGGAGATGGTGTGTCCGTTCTGTGCGGCCCATTCGCGGATCGCTTGCGCGCGTTGGGGACCGGTCGCCGCGGGCTTCGCGGCGTTGCCCCGAGAAGCCCTGCCCTTGGCGACCGGCTTCTTCGTCGCAACGTGGCTTGCCGGCCGAACTTTCATACGGGCTGATCGTTCGTCTCGGGTCTGCGCCTTCTTGGCGGCCCTGATGTAGCGAGCAACGTCCTTGTCGAATTGGGCGCCATTCTTCTTCGTCAAGACAAGTGTGTAGTCCTTGCCGCGATACGAAAATTCAATGGTTTCAACGGATTCTGCATCAATCGGTACACCGTCGATGTCATCGACGTATTCGACTGTCACTATCTTGCCCACGAAATTCCTTCCAAACGCAACGGGTTATCGCGTGCAGCCTAACGCGCCGGGCATGAGACGCCCTGTCCGGCGGAGGAAACGTTCTACGTGATGGACCAGAATTCCAGCAGCGTGCGGATGGTGGCGACCAGTGGCAGCGGCTGGTCCAGCATCGGATGGTGGCCGGCCTCGGCGAGTTCGACGAACGGTCCCCGCAATTGGAGCAGTGAACGGATCTGGTCGGCCATCGGTGGTGGAACCAGGCCGTGCTCGCAGCGCAAATAGCCTATCCGGCAAGGGATTCGGGCGAATACGTTCTCCAGGATCTCCTCGTCGGCAGGGGTCTCCTCCAGGCGCAGGCCGCCGAAGATCTCGGGGTCGAACTTCCACACCCATCCATGATCGGTCTTGCGCACGGACTGCGCGGCGATGTGTCGTTCGATGTAGGGCAGCGTCACCTCTTGGGTGGGTACCGCGCGGAAGCGGGACAGGATGTCCTCTTCGGTGCGGTAGCCCGGGGTGTCGCGGCGCCGGTTGCGCAACCGCACTTCTTCCGGTGCGCGGTCGCGCAGCGGTGAATCGATGACCAGGGCGCTGTCGATCTGCGTGCCGTAGCGGGTGGCGGTGGCGGCGCCGACCCAGCCGCCCATGCTGTGGCCGACGATGGTCGGCCGGGTGGGGGAGCCGCACGCCTGCGCGACGGCCAGCACCTCGCGGGCCCACATCGACATGGAGTACTCGGGGCGGGTGCCGCTGTCGCCATGCCCGCTCAGATCCAGCGCGACCACCCGGTGTGTGGTGGAGAACAGCGGAGCGAGATGGTCCCACCAGCCGGAGTGTGCTCCACCGCCGTGGACGAACACCAGTGCGGGCTTGGTGGTATCGCCCCAGAGCCGCAGGTGGATGGTGCAGCCGGAGACGTCGATCGTCGCATGATCGGGAGTCTGGGCCAGCGCGGTGGTGAACCAGGTGGGTACGTCTGCTGCCACGGGTGGCTCCGATGGCTGGGCGCGCCGAAACTTTCGATTCACGTTGTGAGTTTGGCGCATGACGTCATTGAGGTCGAACTGACGCAGGCTTCTACCGACCGCCGCTTGCCTGATTGTTGTTCTTCTGCGCTCCCCAGCCGTGCACCCTGTCGACATCGATGAGTGCGCTGACCCGCGCCCGGTCTCGGGTTGGGTAGGACTCGCCGGTGTAATGGCGCGACAGCGCGTCGATATCCGCGAGACCCTCGTCGTCGTATATTTCGGTGACGCGGCCGATGACGGTGACGTGGGTGTACCAGTCGGATCCATCGATGACGGTGAGGGAAACCCGTGGGTCCTTCCTCAAATGCTCCAAGCGCTTTCGGCCCTCGTCCATGTTGACCAGGATCTGCTCGCCACGCAGCAGATACCACGTCGCTGCCGAAACAGGCTGCCCGTCACTGCGTACGGTGCTGATGACGGATGGGTTGGGTTTGGCCAACATCTCCTTGGCCGCAGCGGACAATGGTGAATCTGGCATCGGGTCTCCTCTGGCTGGTGTGGGCGCATGGCGATCAGGTGGCGAAGCTAGCCCAGAATCGGGAACCTGCGCTCCCGGGCCAATTCGTCCAGCGCCGCTTGCATGACCATCCGGACGTGCGCGTCGACCTCGTCGATGTCGGGGTCCTCGCCGAACTGTGCCGCCACGTCGATGGGTTCGAGTACCCGCATCACGATCTTGGAGGGCAGCGGGATGTTCGACGGCAGCACCGTCGTCAGTCCGAAGGGCAGACCGAACGCCAAGGGCAGAGCCTTGAACCGGATCTTGTGCAGTCCCAGCTTGCGTGCCAGACCGTCACCGCGGGCCAGGAACAGCTGGGTCTCCTGACCTCCGATGGACACCATCGGCACGATCGGGACGCCCGTCTCGATCGCCGTGCGCACGTACCCCGTGCGGCCCTGGAAATCGATGGTGTTCGCTTCGTGGGTCGGCCGGAACGCGTCGTAGTCGCCGCCCGGGAACACCAGCACCACCGCGTCGGAGTTCAGCGCGGCAGCCGCGTTGCCCGGCGACGCCTCGATCGCCCCGGCTCGCGACAACACCGAACCCCAAGGTCCCATCAACACCCCGTAGTGGGCCAGGATGTGCAATGGCCGGTCATAGCCCATGGCGTCATAGAACGCAGGCGCGAAGATCAGCACGTCGGGGGTGAGGACACCGCCAGAATGGTTGGACACCACCAGCGCCCCACCGGCCGGCGGCAGATGGTCCAAGTCGTTGACCTCGGCGCGGAAGTAGCGCTTGACGATCGGTCCGACCGCACCGCATATCCGTCGGGCCACCGTGGGATCCCATTTGACGATCTGTGCGTTTTCGTCGCTCATCACTGTTCCGTTCAGCACGTACGCCGTGCACATCACGGAATGCCCGCTTTCCGGCGCGCTGAACCATCACCCGCTTGAAACGCCGGCGAATGGGTATAGATCGGACGTGGGAGAGGGCTTCGTTGACTGGTGGAATCCGCTTGTGGACGAGCATCTCTATCATCGTGCCAAGGCCGAGGTCTTCGACGGCGAGGAACCGGATGTCGTTGCGGCACTGCAGATCGCCACCGAGTTGTCGAACGCCGGTTGCCGCCCCGGGGCAGGGCGCACCATCGGGTACTTTCGCGCGCTGGCTACCCTCGGGCTGCTCGACGCCACCGTGGTTCGGGTGGCCGAACCCCATCTGGACGCCCAGGCGATCCTCTATCAAGCCGGACTGGGCGCTGTGATCCCCACCATCGGCGCTGATGCGACGTCCACCTGGGGTGTGTACGCGGCGCACATGCCCGGCGTCCGCCTCGAGGCGCACGAGGGTCCGCAGGGCTGGACGCTGAGCGGCACCAAACCATGGTGTTCGCTTGCGGGACAGCTCTCGCATGCCGTGATCACCGCTGAGGTGGCCGGTCACGGGCAGCGGGCCTTCGCGGTGCGACTCGATTCCGCGCACGTCACCACCGCGCCGGTGCGGTGGGTCGCGCGGGGCTTGGCGGCCATCCCCAGCGGACCGATCGAGCTCGACGGCGCGCCGGCCGTCGCGGTAGGCGACCCGGGCTGGTACCTGGACCGGCCCGGTTTCGGGTGGGGGGCCATCGGCGTCGCCGCGGCCTGGTATGGCATTGCTCGAGCCTTCGGGGCGAAGCTGGCGGACCACGCATCCACGCGTACCGCGGACCGAATTATATTGTCGCAGTTGGGCAGTGTCGACGAGATGTTGTTCGCCGCCGGCGCCTGCCTGGAGCACGCCGCCGACACCATCGACGCCGGGGCCTGCCCGCAGACGACGCTGCTGCTGGCGCAACGCGTGCGCGCGGTCGTCGTGCGCTGCGCCGAAGCCGTCCTGCAGACGGCGAGCCATGCGCTGGGGCCCGGACCCTTGGTCGGCGACGAAAGTTACGCCCGCCGCGTCGCGGACCTCGGCGTGTACCTGCGCCAGCATCACGCCGAACGCGACCTCGCCTACCTGGGTGAGCTCGTCCTCGCGGGAATGGAGACATCTCGTGGCTGAGGCCCGCTCGTTCAGTCACCGCGATGTGGGCACCAGCGAACCGGCCTGGCTGCTCGACGCTGCGTGGGACCAGGTACCCCGGTTGGATCTGGACGCGGTGCTGGCGTGCTGCTCCCGCGTCGTCGTGGTGGCGCCGCACCCCGACGATGAAACCTTGGCGCTGGGCGCGACCCTGGCCGATCTGCGCGCGCGCGGCGTCGACGCCACGGTCGTATTCGTCACGCACGGCGGTGCGGCGGATCCGCGTCGCGCCGAAGGCGATCGGGCTCTGGCCGCGCTCGGTCCGGGCATTTCGGCGGTGTGGTGGGACCTGCCCGACGGCGCCCTGGACCGGATGGCCGACCAGTTGTGCCGACGGTTGACACCACTGGTCGACGAACACACTCTGCTGTTCGTGCCCGTCGAGACCGACGGGCACGCCGACCACGACGCCGTCGCGCGGGCCGCCGAATCCGTTGCCCGCCGGCAGTCGGCCATCCTGCTCAACTATCCGATCTGGCTGTGGCACTGGGCGACACCCGATGACATGGAGTGGGCAAGGGTGCGGGTCCTCACGCCGAGCCTGCGGGGCCTGCGCGCGAAATCCTCGGCGATCGACTGCTACACCACACAGCTCGTCGCCGCCGACGGATTCCCGATCGTGGGTTCGGCCGTACTGAACCGCGCGTACCGCGTCGTCGAGACGGTATTGATTCCTGCGGCGCCGGACCTGGCCGCACGGGTCGGTGCATTCATCGACTCCGGCCGGCCGCGAGACACCATCGCGCAGCCTTTCGACGCCATGTTCGATTCGGGTGGCGACGATCCGTGGCACCTCGACGATTTCGCCTACGAACGGCGGAGGTTCGCCGTCGTGCTCGCGTGCCTGGGCCGAGATCGCTACGCCGACATCCTCGAGGTGGGGTGTGCCACCGGGCAACTCACTGAGATGCTCGCCGCTCGCGCGGACGAGGTGGTCGCCATGGACGCCAGTCCGCGGGCCCTGGCGGTGGCCCGGACACGGTCGGACCGGGTGCGGTGGATACTCGGCGCCGCACCGGCCGACCTACCCAGCACACCATTTGACGTGGTCATCCTTTCCGAGATCGGCTATTTCCTCGATGGGGAGGAATTGCTGGGCACGCTGCGGGCCGCGCGGCGCCTGGTGCGGGAGCACGGCGAGATCGTGCTGGCGCACTGGCGTGGCCCGGTCACCGACACCCCACTGGACGGTGCGGCGGTGCATGCACAAGCCGCGGCGCTGTTCGACCTGCCGCTGCGGGCCCGGTACGAAGATGCCGACCTGCTCGTCGAGGTGTGGGGCCGGCCCGTTTCCGTCTACGACGAATATCGCGACGGGCCATGAGCACCATCCGGCACGTCGAGGTGGTCATACCGGCGAACAACGAACAGGGCCGGATCGCCGCATGCCTGCGCAGTGTGTGCGCTGCCGCCGAGCACCTCGCGGAGCACCGTCCCGAGGTGTCCTGCGGCATCACGGTGGTGCTGGACTGCTGTACCGACAGCACCCCCGCCGTGGTCCGTGGCTTCGGTGTGCACGCGCTCTCCGTTCAAGCCGGGTGTGTGGGCACCACACGGCGAACGGGTATCACCGATGCGATCTCGCGCGCGGCGCTAGCCGGAGTGGTGCAGCAGCAGTTGTGGATCGCGAACACCGATGCCGACACCGTGGTGGACCCCACCTGGTTGGAACGTCAGGTGGCACTGGCCAACTCGGGCTTGGACGCCGTCATCGGGACCGTCACGCCCATGGACGTCAGCCCGCGGGTCTACCAACTGTGGCGCAAGCGCTACCAGCTCGGCGAGAACCACCACCACGTGCACGGCGCGAATCTGGGTTTCCGTGCCGGCGTCTATTCGAGCGCCGGAGGTTTCCGCGACATCCGAAGTGAGGAAGACGTCGACCTGGTCGCGCGCATCCAGCAGGTCACGACGAGGTGGGTGGCCACCCATCAGACCACTGTCCAGACCTCCGGCCGCCAACTGTCGCGCGTGCAGGGCGGCTTCGCATCGTATGTTGCTGCGCTGGAGGCCATGTGATGCGGATCGCGGTGATCGGCACCGCACGGCACCCGATCGCCGAACCCTACGCCGGCGGTCAGGAACGCTTCACCGCTGACCTGGTACGCGGCTTTCGCGGCCGCGGACATCACGTCGAATTGTGGGCGCGGGCCGGCACGGATGTGGCGCTGGCCGATCGACTACACGAGTTGGCGGAGACCCCGGCGTTGTCGACGATCGCCTCCGGCGACCCGAACATGCCCGAACCCGAGTTCCTCCGGGATCAAGTCGCGTACCTCGGCGTGGTCCGTGACCTGTTGGGCCGCAACGACATCGATGCGGTGGTGAACCAGAGCCTGCATCAACTTCCGCTGGCGGCGAGTTCGGCGATGCGAACGCCGATGGTCACGACACTGCACACACCGCCGTTCCCCTGGATGGAGATCGGGGCGTGGCTGGCCGGCGAGTCGGCCCACCTGGTCGCGGTCAGTGCGGCTCTGCGCAGGCAATGGGAGACACTGCCGGCCGTGCACGTGATCCACAACGGGGTGGACGGCGACCGCTTTCCGGCGGGACCCGGCGGAGACGTACTGGCCTGGGTGGGCCGGCTGACGCCCGAGAAGGGGGCTGACCTTGCGGTGCACGCTGCGGCCGTCGCCGGAATCCCATTGCGGTTGGCGGGCCCGATCAGTGATCCGGTGTGGTTCGATCACGCCATCCGGCCGATGCTCGGACGTGGTGCCGAATATGTTGGTGCACTGACGGATACGGAACTGGCTGCATTTTACGGAGAGAGCGTAGCGACCCTGGTGACGCCCCGCTGGGAGGAGCCGTTCTGTCTGGTGGCCGCGGAATCTCAGATGACGGGCACACCCGTGGCGGGCCTGCGCCGAGGCGGTCTACCCGAAGTGGTCACCCCGCCCGGGGGCACGCTGGTCGATCCCGGTCCCGGCGAGGTCGACCGGCTCGCAGCGGCGATCGTCACCGTGACGCGGGCCGACAGGGGTGAGGTCGGCCGATGCGCACGGGTTCGGCTCGGCAACGACCGGACGGTGCAGGCCTACGAGGATCTGCTGATGGCGGTCGGCGATCAGCCGCCGCGCGCCTTCCACCGCCGATAGGCGGCCGGCAGGCATACTGCGCAGGGCCGGTATCCGGCGGCGATCGCGGTCGGTTCGTCGGCGAAGAACACCCGGTGTTCGAGGTAGCCGCCGGCGGCCAGCGTGCGCAGCGCCGACGGACAGTCCAACCGCCCGTAGAGCTTTCCGCGGCGGTGCCCACCGAGGGTGCCTGGCGCCGGGCTGGTGTATGGCCGGCCGTCCGCACCGAGCAGGCGGTAAGACTTCATGCCGCGTCGTGGAAGACCAGCCCGAGGCTGAACCGTGTGCCCGACCGCACGGTGGACACGCCGTGACGGATCGGCGCCGCCGACCATCCGCGCTGCGAGGCGACCGGACGCTCGCGGGTGGTGAACACCAGACCGTGGCCGTGCGGGATGACGATCGAGGTGCCCCGCGATTGCGCGCGTGGCCGCTGTTCATAAAGCAGGAACTCCCCACCGGTGTGGTCGACGCCGGGCGCGCTCAGACTGATCACTACTTGTAGCGGAAAGATCAGCTCTCCGTACAGATCTCGGTGCAGGGCGTTCCAGTCTCCCGGACCATACTTCAACAGGATCGCCGTCGATTTCGGTTGCCCCGCATCGTGACACATGCGCAGCCAGTCATCGAGACTGTCCGGCCACGGGGCGTCCCGGCCGAGCTTGGACCACCAGTCGCGTGCGATCGGCAGCAGTCGCGGGTAGAGCGCGTGCTTGAGATCGTCGAGGACGGTCGGGTAGGGCCTGCCGAAATAGCGGTACTGACCCTGTCCGAAGCGGTAGCGCTGCATGTCGATCGTGGAGCGGAACCGCACCTCGTCGTCGTAGAGCGCGGCGATGGCGGCCGCCTCGGCCCCCGACACCAGCGGGCCGAGGGGGGCGGCGCCGACGTTGTTCAGCTGGTCGGCCACGTGCGCCCAATCGGGCGTCATCACGCGGCTTCCAAGTCGAGCAACAGTCGCTTGGCCTCGGCACCGCCCAGGTAGCCGCCCATGGTGCCGTCGCTGCGGACGACGCGGTGACACGGCACGACGACCGGCAGCGGGTTGGTCGCGCAGGCGGTGCCGACGGCGCGGACGGCCTTCGGATTGCCCGCCAACGCGGCGACCGCCGCATAGCTGGCGGTGTGCCCGTACCCGATGTCGGGGAGATGGCGCAGCACGGTGTTGCGGAAGCCTGCGGACAACCGCCAGTCCAGCGGCAGGTCGAAGTGGCGACGGGTGCCGGCGAAGTACTCGTCGAGGGCGTGCGCCGCGGCGTCGAGGCGCTCGGGCGCCAGCAGGATCCGTGGGCTGACCTTGTCGGCCAGCTGCTGCAGGACGGCGTCGTGGCCCTCGCCGGCGAACGCGACGCGCAGCAGGCCCTGGTCGGTGGCCGCGATCAGGAGCGACCCGACGGGGCTGTCGACGACGCGGTAGGCGATGTCGAGGACACCGTCGCGATCCGCGTCGGCTGCAAGCCGGGCCTGCAGCGCGGCAAGGTCACCCGCGCCGGGGGCGGTGGTCCGGGCGAGATCGAGGATCGGGTCGGTGGTCATCAGTGGTGTCCTTTCGTGAAGGTACGTCGCAGCACCGCGATACCGTCGGCCGCCGCGCGCCGGGTGGCGTCGGGGCTGCTGCCGGTGATGTGTGCGATCTCGGCGTACGGCAGGCCGGCCAGGTAGTGGTAGGCCACCGCGTGTTTCTGCTTGGGCGACAGGCGATTCAGCGCGTCCAGGAGATCGCTGCGGTCGTCGTCGCGCGTTGCGGTGGGTCGGTCCGGGAGGTCGTCGGTGGGGACGGCGCGGCGTGTCCGGAGGCGGATGATGTCGACCGCCTTGCGGTGGGCGATCGTCACCAACCAGGCTTCGACGTTCGCGTCGGCCGGTAGGTCCGGGTAGGCCTTCAGCGCGGACAGGAAGGTCTCTGACCACGCGTCGTCGGCATCCACGGGTCCGACTATCACCCGACAGACTCGCAACACGGTGGCGCCGTGATCGGCGACCACCGCTTGGAAGGGCTGTTTGACTGTCACACTGGGTAGACGCTCCGGCCGCACGTTTTGTGAGTATCGATTGTGGAGCATGGTCGCGGCAAAAGGGCCTCCCACGCAACGCCCTCGGCGTCGAGTAGCGATACCCGCCAGCGTGCACCTGGATCGCGAGTGCCCGCGCAATCGCGCTCTGGGGGCACGCTCGACGTCCCGTCGGCACCGCAATACCCACTCGAATACCCACTCGGCTCTGGACGCCCGCTGCTTACGCGCATAAGCTCGCCGTGGTTTGCCCATCAGGGCCCGCGGATCGTGAGCGGCCCGGCGAAAGGATGACGGACGTTGAGTACCACCATTGCGGTGTATGACCCCTCCAGCGAGGAGCAGATCGCCGAGGTCCCCGATTCCGACCAGGCCGCCGTCGACGCGGCGGTGGCGAGAGCACGCGAGACCTTCGAGTCGGGTGTGTGGCGCAGGCTGCCCGCCGCGCATCGGGCCGAGGTCCTGTTCAAGGCCGCCGAGATCATCAAGCGCCGCACCGAGGAACTGGCCGAGATCGAGGCCCGCGACAACGGCATGAACGCGATCGCCGCGCAGCAGATCATCAAGGTCGCCAACGAGATGCTGATCTACTACGCCGGCTGGGTCGGCAAGATCCATGGGGAGTCGGCCAACCTGGTCTCCGACGGCCTGCTCGGCCACTTCGAGGAGTACCACACCTTCACCCAGCTGGAGCCCGTCGGCGTCGTCGGCCTGATCATCCCGTGGAACGGCCCGTTCTTCGTGGCCATGCTCAAGGTGGCGCCGGCTCTGGCGGCGGGCTGCAGCGCGGTGCTCAAGCCCGCCGAGGAGACGCCGCTCTCGGCGCTGAAGCTCGAGGAGATCTTCCGTGAGGCCGGCCTGCCCGACGGCGTCCTCAACGTCATCACCGGCTACGGCGAGACCACCGGTGCGGCGCTGACGGCGCACCCGGATGTCGACAAGATCGCTTTCACCGGTTCCACGGAGGTCGGCCGGCTGATCGTCGCGGCCGCCGCGGGCAATCTCAAGCGCCTGACCCTCGAGCTCGGCGGCAAGTCGCCGCTGATCATGTTCGACGACGCGAACCTGGAGAAGTCCATCATGGGTGCGGCCATGGGACTGCTCGCCGGTTCGGGGCAGAACTGTTCCTGCACGTCACGCATCTACGTCCAGCGCAAGATCTACGACCAGGTGGTCGAGGGCCTCGCCGGATTCGCCCAGATGCTGCCGATGGGCGGCTACGAGGATCCGACCTCGGTGCTCGGCCCGCTGATCAGCGCCAAGCAGCGCACCCGCGTCGAGGGCATCGTCAACGACGGGGTGGCGGGCGGTGCCGAGGTGATCACCGGCGGAAAGCCGATGGATCGTAAGGGCTATTTCTACGAGGCCACGATCATCACGAACACCACGCCGGACATGCGCTTGATCAAGGAGGAGATCTTCGGGCCGGTCGGTTCGGTGATCCCGTTCGACGACGAGGAAGAGGCGGTTGCGGCCGCCAATGACACCGAATACGGCTTGGCCGGCGCGATCTGGACCGAGAACCTGAGCCGTGCCCATCGCGTCGCGAATGCCCTGCGCGGCGGCCAGATCTGGGTGAACTCCGCGCTCGCCGCCGACCCGTCCATGCCGATTTGCGGGCACAAGCAGTCAGGCTGGGGCGGCGAGCGCGGAAAGAAGGGCCTGGAGGCCTACTTCAACACCAAATCGGTGTACATCGGGCTCTGACCGGCTAGCCGCCGGTGCCGACGCAGACCGGACCTGCGCAGGCTCCGGCGCCACCGGGACCGGCGCTGGCTCCTGCCCCGGGCACGCCCGCGGTGGCGCCACCCGGACCGGCGCCTGCTCCTGCTCCGGGCACGCCTGCGGTGGCGCCACCCGGCCCGGCACCTGCGCCGGCTCCGGGCACACCTGCCGTGGCCCCGCCCGGACCTGCGCCGGCACCGGGGGCGCCGGTCTCGGTCATCGAGGGTGCGGGTGTCTCCATGGTGGTGGTGACGGTGGTCGTCGGGGCCGTGGTGGACTCCGTCGTCGTCGAGGTGGTGGAGGTGGAATCACCGCTGCCCTTGTCCGAGCTGCAGCCCGCGGTCAGGCCGCCGAGCAGTACGGCGCCTGCGACGGCGGCGGCAAGAGGGACACCACGAACGATCTGGGCGACAGTCATGTGAGGCTCGATTCTCTCGGAGTACGGCAACGTGCGAGTCGCTAGTACCCCGTTTCGAATCACATTAAGCAGAATCGAGCACGGTTATCTGTCGTGCTGCCGGGGCTGGTAGGTGGCCCGAACCGCCTCGGCCGACAGCGGCCGGCTGAAGAAGTTGCCCTGGACGAAATCGCATCCCAGCAGTTTCAGTTTGTCGGCGGTCGCCTGGTTTTCGACACCCTCCGCGGTGGTGGTGATGCCCAGTTCACCGGCCAACTCGATCATGGCCTTGACGATGGCGGCCGCGCGTTCGTCGTACACGATCGGTGCGACGAACGGCCGGTCGATCTTCACGTCGTCGATGGGCAGCACGCGTAGATACGTCATCGATCCGTAGCCGCTCCCGAAATCGTCGATGGCGACACGCACGCCGGACTCGCGCAACCGGTGCAGCACGCTGCGTGCCTGATCCAGGTCGCTGATCAACAGGTCCTCGGTGATCTCGACGGTCAGCGTGCTCGCGGCGACGTGGTGGTCGCCCAGCAGGGACGTGATGCGCCGGGGCAGCGCCGGGTCGATCAACGTCGGCGCCGACATGTTCACGGCCACCGGTATGGCGGGGCCGGTGGTGCTCCACCATGCGGCGTCGCTGATGGCCCGCTGGAGCACGATGTCGGTGACCGCGTCGAGAAGGCCGAGTTCGCCGACGAGTGGGAGGAAGTCGGCGGGGGAGAGCACGCCGAGTTCGTCGTGCGGCCAGCGCAGCAGGGCCTCGACACCGGACAGCGTCTGGGTGCGCAGGTCGAACTTGGGTTGATACAGCAGGGTGAGGTCGGCGTTGTCGACCGCCACGCGCAGCTGGTGGATGAAACGCACGTGGTCCAGGCCGCCGCGCCACCTGGGCGCCGCCAACTCGTGGCCGGGCGGGTCGGTGGCACACAGAGATTGGCCCGCCGAGGGGGCGTTTCGGGCGCCCTCAAGTGCCGCCAGCGCGTCCGCGAGCAGACCGTCGGCGGTGACGGGATCGAGCGCGTCGGCGGCGGGGCAGGCCAGGCCGTAGCGGACGTGGACGTGGACGTTCGTGCCCGACAATCCCAGCGGTTCGCCGAAGGTGGCGACGATATCGGTCGCGAGAGTCGTTGCCGCATCGCAGGTGTCGTCGACCACGATGGCGAGGGTGTCTTCACTGAGGCGGGCCACGGTGCGCGCGGGTCCGGCGTTGGCCAGGACCCGCGCCCGGGCCTCGTGCAGCAGCGCCTCGGAGACCCCGGGCCCGACGGCCGCCTTGATCATCGCGAAGTCGCTCAGCCCGATGATGACCACGCAGATGGGGCTGGCCCGCTCGGCATGGCGCCGGACGCTGTTCCTGAGATGCTCGTTCAGTTGCCGCCGGGTGGCCAGGCCCGTCGCGGGTGTGGTGGCGCGGAGCAGTCGCCGGTTGTGGTCGAGCAGAAGCAGTTGGCGTCCCACCACCGCGGCCGCCATCACCAATCCGATGCTGAACACGGCGATCTGATTGTCGGAGTCGGGCCACAGGTACAGCGAGCCGAGGGCGGTGGCGACGATCAACGGCGCGACGGGCAGCCATTGATGAAGGCGTGACGGCGCCGCACGGCTGGCAGTGTCGATGGCAGGACCGGGGTGCGAGGTGGTCGCGGCGAGAGCGAACGCGTAGAGGCCGCAGGCCCACGCCACGACCGGCAGGACCGTGATGTCGCCGCCGCTGCGGGCGAGCTGTCCGTAGAGCACGCCGCCGGTGCCCAGCAGGAAGAAGCCCGTTGCCGCCAGGCTGGGTGACCACCGCCGGCCCGCACCGGACTTGGAGATGACGACCGTCGTGACGACGGCCAGGCCGAAATACGTCGCGGTGAACGGCATCGACATCGCCCACGGCATATCGAGGCTGATGTCGTAGTGGCGCGCGGCGATCACCGCGATCATCAGCAGGGACGAGGTGATCAGGACGCCGTCCAGCAGCAGGCGCAGACCGAATCCCGTGCCCGATGTGCTCGGCACCAGCACCGCGGCGATCAGTCCCGAGACGGGCAAAAGAGCGTAGCCGAGCCCGAGGCACCATCCGCTGACCGCGCCGGCGGAACCCGAGATGGCGGCAGCGGCCCAGACTGCGTCGCCGAGCACCCAACCGCTCAGTCCGACGGCCAGCACGGCCCATGCCGACCGTTGCCCACCGCGTGCCGCACGCGCCGCCCGAAATGCGCATCCGGATGCCAGTGCGCCGACGGCCAGGAGTCCGAGCGGTGCCGTGGCCGCGGGCAGTGCTGCTTTCCCGACGAGCATCGCGACGACGAACACCGAGAGACCGATCCCACCGAGAGCTCCGGCAACTCCCTTCGCGCGGCCGGTGCGCAGCGGTGGAAGTAGCGACGGGCGTCGGGCAGTGTCAGTCGCCACTGCTACTCGAGACCATGCCGATGATCTTCCCCAATTGTTTGCTATTTTACCTTCTAGTTAAATTGTTGCCGACGCTATCTACCGGCGTGGATGGCTTGCGTGCAACCTCCTGTAGGTCATAACCTCGTGTTTTAGGCGAAGTCATTGTGACAGATTCCCGGACCGGCCCCAAGGGGGTGTGACAACTAGATGCCAGTGACGATGAGCTCATCATTGCATGTGAACGGTGATTTTCACGCCGCTCTGGGTGCGCGACACACATGTCGTGCCGAGTCGGAGCGCGGGTCCTTCGGTGCCTTCAGAAGTATTCACCAGCGGCGCGTCGAGGCGCTTGATGATGCAAATAGTGTATTAAGTTGTGATCATGGCGATGTAAATATTATTTGCTGTGAGACGTCCACGGAGAGGAAGCTCGACGGCGAGCCGATCGGTGATGTGAACCGGCGCGCGTCGTCCGTGCGGTGACGATGTACCACAACGACGAGTTATGGGCCGCGTATGGATCCGACGGCGGCTACAGGGGGGAAGCGTTGGGCACTCCCGGCGGCCACCTCGTCCGAGGTGGTGACCATTTGGACGTCGGGGGCAGTACCTTCGGCGCGTCGGACGATGCCCAGGGGTTCCGTCACCTGATCGAGAGCAGTCCCGGTGCGGTGTTCGTGCACGACGGCGGGAGGGTGGTCTACGTGAACCCCGCGGCAGCGCGATCCGTCGCCGCCGCTTCCGCCGACCAGGTGCTGGGCCGGTTGATCACCGAGTTCGTCGATCCCGAGGCAATCCTCGTCGCGTTGACGCGACCAACCGAGGCACACGAGCCCGTCGTATCGATGTTGTCCCGCCTCGACGGCAGTGTGCTCGACGTCGAGGCGGTCACCACGCCCACGACGTGGGCGGGTCGCAGTGCCCATCAGACCGTGCTGCGTGAGATCTCCTCCGGCAGCGCCGCGCAGCGCGCAGCTGCGGGCCGCGCCATGTTGGTCGACCACGTGCCCGACGCAATCATCTCGACCAACCGCGACGGTGTGATCACGCACTGGAACCCGGCGGCCGAGGCAATGTACGGCCGGCACCGCGACCAGGTGCTCGGCCACCCGATCAGCGAGGCCGTGGGCGCGCCGCTCGACCCGGCCGTGCTCGCCGCCGGTGGCGTGCTGCACACCACTCATCACACGGCGACCGGATCTCCGGTTTCCGTTCGAACCTCCGCCGCGGCAATGGATTCCGGCTACGTGCTGGTATCCGCGGAGCATCCCGTCCAGCAGCGCGGCGCCGACCATTTCCAATCGGTGGTCAATTCGCTGGATCGCGGGATCGTCGTCATTCGCCGGGACGGCAGCATCCACTCGATCAACCCGGCCGCGGAGCGCATCCTCGGCTACGGCGTCGGCGGATTCCCCGGCACGAACGCCGAACGCGCGCTGGACTTTCCGGTCTTCGACACCGACGGACATGTCCTGCCCGCCGCGCAACGACCGGCCAACATCACCTTGCGCACCGGGCAGTCCGTGCATGACCGCGTGCTCGGACTGCGTCGCTACGACGGTCATCAGACGTGGATCTCCTTCACCGCCACCCTTCTTGACCCCGATGACGCCGAACGCTCGCCGGTGCTCCTGTCGCTGGCGGACGTCACCACCGAGCACGTGACCAACCAGCAGTTGCGCCGGCACGCGCACCACGACGCACTGACCGGCCTGCCCAACCGGATCCGCACGCTCGCCCTCATCACGGCGGCACTGACGCCGAGCGAAAATCCGCAACTGGCCGCGGTCATGTTCATCGACATCGATCAGCTCAAACAGGTCAACGACACCCTGGGGCACCATGCGGGCGACCAGGTGCTGATCACCAGCGCCGAACGTCTGCAGGGGGTGCTCCGTTCCGCGGACACGCTCACCCGAGTGGGCGGGGACGAGTTCGTGGTGCTCATCGCCGCGCCGGCGAACGGCGACGATATCCGGCAGGTCGCCGAGCGGTTGCACGATGCGCTGAAAGGTCCGGTCCTCATCGACGGCCAGGCTGTCACCGCCAGCGCGAGCATCGGCGTCACGGTCATCGACACGGATCGACCGTCGACACCCACCGAGATCCTGCGCCGGGCGGACACCGCCATGTATCAGGCCAAGGCCAGCGGGCGCGGTCGCACACGCTTCTACGCACCGCGCAACGGAGCCCACTACCGGTTGCACGACGGCACGCCGCTGCAGCACCTGTCCGACGCGGATACCGCAGACGGCGTCCCGGACTGACGGACGTCGAAGTGCCCGCCGAACGCCGCCCGGTTCAGCCCGCGTGGACCGGCGCGGGAATCGGTGCCGGTCGTTCGACCGGGGCGCGCCGTTCGAAGGTGGCCACCACCGAGGCGATCACGACCGCGGAAATGGCGAGTGTGTCTGTCCAGCCCAGTGTCTGGCCGAGCAGCGACCATCCGGCGACGGCGGCCACGGCCGGCTCCAGGCCGACGCGCCGACGCTGGTCGGAGATCAGCTGCGGTAGCGGGCCAGTTGGTCGGTCAGTTCCTCGGCGTAGGCCAGTTGTCGGATGAGTTTGACGCAGGCTTCCTCGGCCCGGGTGTGGCATTCGGCCACGTGGGCCGTCGCCCGGTCCCGTTCGGCCGGGGAAGCGGCCGGCGCGGCGAGGGTGTCCAGTGCCGCCAGGAGTTCACGCATCTCGTCGAGACTGAACCCCAGGGGCTTCATCCGGCGGATCGCCAGCAGCCGGTCGACGTCGACGGAGGTGTACAGCCGAAAGCCGCCCACCGACCGCGCGGACGGCACCACCAGTCCGACCTCGTCGTAGTGCCGAATTGTCTTGATGGACAGTTCGGTTCGGGTAGCGACCTCGCCGATCTGCAGGTGCTCCTGGTCGTCCAATGACGTCTCCCTGAGAGTGCGGGCTAGTGGTCTGCGGTGAGCCGGCCGCTGAGCTGCGCATGGCGCTGCGCACTGTTGTCGTTCATCCCGACAATGCTGACGCTCTTGCCCTTGGCCGCGTATTTGGTGGTGATGGCGTCCAGGGCGGCGACGCTCGAGGCGTCCCAGACGTGGGCCTGACTCATGTCGATGACGATGTGGGCCGGGTCGCCGGCGTAATCGAACTGGTAGACCAGATCATTGCTGGAGGCGAAGAACAGCTCACCCCTGACCGCATACGTGCGGGTGTCGTCGGCACGGGAGAGCTCGAGCACCTCGGTGAGATGCGCGACGCGACGGGCGAACAGCACCATCGCCGTCAGCGTCCCCACCCCCACCCCGAAGGCCAGGTTGTCGGTGGCAACGGTCACCGCGACGGTGGCAAGCATGACGGCGGTCTCGCTCTTGGGCATGCGCCGCAACGTCTTCGGGTTGATGCTGTGCCAGTCCAGCGTGCCGACCGACACCATGATCATGACGGCGACCAGCGCGGCCATCGGAATTCTGGCCACCACATCGCCGAGTCCGACGACGAGCACCAGCAGCAGGGAACCGGCCAGGAAGGTCGAGATGCGGGTGCGCGCATCGCAGGCCTTCACGTTGATCATCGTCTGACCGATCATCGCGCAGCCGCCCATGCCACCGAAGAACCCGGTGACGATGTTGGCCACACCCTGCCCGACGGCTTCGCGTGACTTGCCCGAATGTGTGTCGGTGATGTCGTCGACGAGCTTGGCGGTCATCAGCGATTCCAGCAGCCCGACGACGGCCATCGCCAGCGCGTAGGGACCGATGACCCCCAGCGTGTGCCAGGTGAACGGCACGTCCGGGATCAGCAGTGCGGGCAGGCTCGACGGCAACGCTCCTTCGTCGCCCACATTCGGTATCGCCCAACGGAATCCGACGGTGGCCGCGGTCAGCACCACGATGGCCACCAGCGGGGCGGGAATCGCAGACGTCAGCTTGGGCAGTGCCACGATGATGGCGAGCGCGGCCACCACCATCGGGTACACCAGCCACGGCACGCCGATCAGGTGGGGCAGCTGGGCCACGAAGATCAGGATCGCCAGTGCGTTGACGAAGCCGACCATCACGCTGCGCGGCACGAAGCGCATCAGCTTGGCGACACCCAGCAGGCCCAGCGCGATCTGTATGACGCCGGCCAGGATCACCGTGGCGATCAGGTACTCCAAGCCGTGGCTGTGCACCAGCGGTGCGACCACCAGGGCGACGGCCCCGGTGGCGGCCGAGATCATCGCCGGCCTGCCGCCGACGATCGCGGTGGTGACCGCCATGGTGAACGACGCGAACAGGCCCACCCGAGGATCCACGCCGGCGATGATCGAGAACGAGATCGCCTCGGGGATGAGGGCCAGCGCCACCACGAGACCGGCGAGCACCTCGGTGCGCAGCCGACGGGGCGAACGCAGCGTCCCCGATATCGATTGCTGCTGTTGCGGTGTGAGCAGATTGCCGGGAGGCCGGTTCATCGGTACTTCCGTTCCCGTGTCGAGAATGCGCGAATGGACACGCAGCGTTGCGTGAAAGTAATTGCCGGAAAGCCGAATTGGTGCTCGTGTCACCGACTGGGTGGGCACGGCGCATTCGGGCCGCGGACACGAACTCTACCCCTACCGGAGGGTTGAAACCCAAATCCGGCGGGCCGGATGTGCCCAACGCCTCAGTGCCGTGGCCCAGATTCGCGGTCGTCCTTCGCCGCCACCGGAAGCATGTTGGGGTGGAAGAACTTCAGCCACGTGTAGGGGTGCTCGGGTGAGGTGGTCCCGCCGAGGATGAAGGTGCGGTCGGTCCGGCGGGCCCGCGCGATGGTCGCCAGCCAGGTGGCCACCGTGCTGATCCGGTTCTCGACGCCGGTGAGAAACGCGATGTGGATGAAGCCCCAGCCCAGCCACCCGAAGAACCCGGCCAGGCGCACCGGGCCGGCTTGCAACAGTGCGTGCCCGCGGCTGATGTACGCCGCCGAGCCGAGGTCGCGGTAGCGGAAGGGGCGGCGTGGCTTGCCGTCCAGCTCCCGGCGGATGGAGGCGGCGGCGTGCAGACCGCCCTGCATGGCGTTCTCGGCGACGCCGGGCAGCTTGTCGCGGCCGACCAGATCGCCGATGACGAAGATCTCCGGGTGTCCCGGCACCGACAGATCGGGTTCCACGGCGATCCGCCCGGCCCGGTCGGCATCGGCTCCGGTGACTTCGGCGACCCGGCGAGCGAAGGGCACCGCCTCGACCCCCGCGGTCCACAGCACGGTGCGCGCCGCATAGTCCTCGGCCGGGCCGCCGTCCTTCGGCGTCACCGTCACGCCGTCGGGCCTGACGTCGGTGACGTGCACACCCATCCGCTGTTCCACGCCGAGGTGCTCGAGCGCGCGGGTCGCCTTCTCGGTGAGGTCCGGGGCGAAACTGCTCAGGACGCAGGTGCCGCCGTCGAACAACAGCACGCGGGCCTCCTCGGGCTGGATGCTGTGGAACTCGTGCGCCAGGGCGCGGGTGGCCATCTCCCGGATCTGGCCGGCCAGCTCCACCCCGGTCGGGCCGCCGCCGGCAATGGCGAAGGTCAACCAACTGTCGCGCTCGGGGCCGGGCGGAAGGGTCTCGGCGATCTCGAAGGCTCCGAAAAGCCGGCGCCGGATGCCCAGGGCGTCGTCGAGGGTCTTCATGCCGGGCGCCCACTTGGCGAACTCGTCGTTGCCGAAATAGGCCTGCCGCATGCCCACGGCCACCACCAGCACGTCGTAGTCCAGGGTGAAGGTGGTGTCGTCCGGCCTGCGCGCGGTCACCCGGCGGGCGGTTGCGTCGAGGTCGACCGCTTCACCGAGCAGCGTCGTCACATTGGCGTGCCGAGCCAGTTCCTCGCGCAGCGAGCGGCTGATCTGGCCGATGCTCAAGGTCCCGGTGGCGCACTGATAGAGCAGCGGCTGGAAGACATGGCAGGCCGCGCGGTCCAGGAGGGTGACGTCGACGTCGACCTTCCCGAGCCGGCGCGCGCAGAACAATCCGCCGAAGCCACCGCCGATGATCAAGACCCGTGTCCGAGAAGACGCCATGCATCCCGGTGTACCCGCTCCGACGCGGTCCGTGTGCGGGAACCCGGCATCAACTCACGTGCTGTCCAACCGCGGGTAGACCATTTCCTGGACGACGAGCTGAATGGCCGCCGCGACGGGGATGGCCACCAGGGCGCCGACGATGCCGAGCACGGCGCCTCCGATGAGCACGGCGACGACGGTCACCAGCGCCGGCACGTCGACCGCGCGCCCGATGATCCGCGGGATCAGCCAGTAGTCCTCGGCGAGCCGGAACACGACGAAGAACACGATGGTCGCCAACCCGACGGGCAGGGACACCGTGAATGCCACTGCCGCGACCACGATGCCGGCAATCGTCGAGCCGACCACGGGCACGAGGTCGAGCAGGGCGACCAGAATGCCCAGCAGCAGCGGGTAGGGAACGTTGAAGGCCGACAGCCAGATCAGGGTCGCCGCTCCTGCGACGAACGAGATGACCAGATTGCCCAGCAGGTACGCGCCGACCTTGGCGAAGACCTCATCGCCGATCAGAATGGCCCGCGGCCGGCGGGAATGGGGGACCAGCCGGTACAGGAAGGTCCGGATCCGCGGCAGGTCGATCAGGAAGTAGACGGTCAGCACGACGACGATGACGGTGTCGACCACGGCCTCGAAAACCGCTGAACCCGCGCTGATCACCTGATTCACCGCCGATCCGCCGGAGGCGCTGAGAAGGTCGGTGAGCCGCTGCTGGAGCTGAAATCGTTCGTTGAGCCGGCCGATGGTCGACGAATGGTCCTGGGCTTGCTGCAGATAGAGCGGGGCCTGGGCGATGAGCTCGCTGGCCTGTTGCGACAGCGGGGGGATCGCCGCAGCGATGAACCCGGCCAGCAGCGCCAGTACGACCAAGAAGACGACGGTGGTCGCGGCCCAGCGGGGGACCCGGTGGGCCGCGAGCAGCGACACGGCGGGCTCCAGTCCCAGCGCCAGGAAGAAGGCGACGAAGATCAGCAGCAGCATGGAGGATGTCAGCGAGAGCAGTTCCACGGCGCCATAGGTGACGGCCACCCCGGCGGCGGCCGACATGCCGATGAAGAACGGGGAGCGGCGGTTGAAGCGCCGTCCCGGCTCGCCGAGCGGGCGCTCCTGCGAACTGAGATCGGCGGCAATCTGTTCGGCCTCGGCCACCGGGCCTTCCTCGGCGGCGGTGTGCGGTTGGGCGACGCGGTCATGATGCCCATCCACGGCGGGACCGTCCTTCTCCGGCACAGCGGAGTCGTCATGCGACATGATCACCACGACCTCCAACGGCCGACGCGGGATGCGACCACCTAGGAAGTACCCGTCGCGCGCGTAAATTAATCGTGGAGCGGAAAGGCTTAACGCAGAGCCGGTTTCGCCAGACTCATCGCGGCGGTCAAGGTCCGCTCGTAGACCCACTCGTATTCCTGAGCGATGCGTTTCCAGCTGTACCGACCGCGAGCCCGCGCCCGGCCGGCAGCACCCATACTCTGGCGCAGGAAAGGCTGTGCGATCAACGATTTGAGGGCCTTCGCCAACGGGCCCGGCTGCCCGGACGGAACGAGGAAGCCGGTGACGTCGTCGATGACGGTGTCGCTGTGGACGCCGATATCGTTGGCGACCAACGGAATGCCCGCCGCCATGGCCTGCAGGACGGATGAGTGGTCGGTGGCGGAAACCGCTGTGCAGGTGGCGATATCGGCAAGGGCCAGGTGCCGCCCCACGTCCGCGGCGGTGTCGACCACCTCGAGCCGGACGCGATCCTGCAGACCGAGGGCGGCCGCGAGCCGTTCGCAAACCCGCAGTTGCTCGAGCTGTGCCGGGCGGGCGAGGCCCAGGAAGTGCGGTGTGCCCGCAATCCTGGCGAGGGCGTGCACCACGACACCGAATCCGGGATCCCGGTCGTCGGTGCCGGGAAGGCCGACGATCAGCGGCTCCGTCCCCGCCGCGGCGGGCGGCGTCGGCGACACCAGGTCCACATCGATTCCGTCGGTGACCACCGATATGCGTCCTCGCGAATGGCGCAGCCGGGCAACGGTTTCCAGCTCCTGATTGGAGTCGACCGTCACCCAGGTGGCCATTCGGAGGACCTGCGCCGCCAAACCTGCCTGGGCGCCCGTCGGCGACGTGCCGTGGAACGTCTGCACCGTCGGCAGTCCGCAACGGACCGCGGCCAACTGTGCGAACAGTCCGATCGGCCAGGTATGGGCGTGCACCACATCGGGCGGGTCGAGCCGCCACGCGCATTCCAGCCCGTCGACGAGTTCGCCGTCGGTTCCGGCTATGGCCACGACGTGCTTCGACGCGGTGCGGGATCCGGGTAGCGGCGCACCCCCGAGCAGGTAGACGACGACATCGTGACCCGCCGCAGTTAGCAGGGTCGGCAGCGACCGGCTGTGCTCCGCGCCTACTCGCTCGCTGTCCGTCCCGAGGGTGATGGCGATCTTCACCGCGACCACCTCCTCGTCGCGCGCACGCGATCATCGGTTAGGGCTTACCCCGCAACGGTGGTGGGCAAACATCGCGGACAGCCCCGTGCGCCGGGCTACCTGGGTTGTGCGCCGAGCGCCAGCCCGAGGAATCCACCAACAGCAGACCACAGCGCCGTACTGGCCGTCCACACGGCGGGAGTGAGGGCCATGTGGTGAGCGAGATCCGCACGAAGCGAGCCGAATTGGGTCTTCCAATATGCCGCCGCCAGGATGCAGGCGCCGACGATGAGCACGACTCGCAGCACCGTCGCCCCGTGCCGGCCGATGCGTGTCGCTACTACAGCGATGACACCGGCCCACGCTGCGGCGGCCATCGCCGTGTATCCGAGCAACACCGTGCGATCGACCACGCGGCGGCACAGGTACAGGTCAGCGCAGTCGGGATGCCGGGACAAGACGGTGTAGGCACCCAGGACGATCGCAAGGAGCACGCCCGCTGTACCGACGATCAACGCTGTACGTCTGAGCGCGAAGGCCGCCATGACGTGAAGGCTAGCGCGTGGTCAGACCCGTGCACCCACGACACGGTCCGCCAGCGCCGCGATCGGGCTCTCGTCGAGATGGTCGAGCAGGTCCCGAGGGTCGTCGTAGATCACGGATGCACCGGCGCAGTCCAGTTCGCAGGTCCCCACTCCGCCGCTGCGCAGCCCGATGGTGACGACACCGGCGCGCCGGGCGGCCAGGGCGTCCCATGTCGAATCACCGACGAACACCGCACAGGAGGCGTCGACGCCGGCCCGTTCCAACGCCACATTCACGATGCCCGGATCGGGCTTGGCCATCTCGACGTCGCGGGAGGACGTCACCAGCGAGATGACGTCTTCGCAGTCGAGCACGCGCCGCAGCAGCATCAGTTCGTCTTCGGGCGCCGACGTGGCCAGCACGACATGCATACCCAGGTCGGACACCCGGTGCAGCAGGTCGCGCGCTCCCGGCAACACGGTCAACTGCGCGGCCATCTCCCGGTAGAACTGGCTGTGGTGGTCCTTCAACCGGTCCTGGACCGCCTCGTCCGCACCGCGCGCCAATGTCCGGATCAACATGTCGCCGTCCATCCCGATGCTGCGATGCACCCGCCAGGCGGCAACGGGTTGGTCTTCCACCTCGAAGGCGCGTACCCACGCCTGAACGTGAACGTAATTGGAGTCCACCAGGGTGCCGTCGACATCGAAGAGCACAGCAGGTACATCCGAAGAAGCGGGCCGCATCACTTGCTCCTCATCTCGCGCCGAATGGTCTTCGGTTCAGGTACCCGAAGGGCTACGGCGACAAACTGAGGTCACGACACGGCGGCGCGCAGGGGGGCGAAGGCAAAGGCGGCAAGCCCCTCGGCGGGCGAGATGGCGGCACCGAAACCCAATCGGGCACGGGCCCGTTGGGGGTCGGCCACGATGTGGCGGACGTCGCCGCTGCGATAGCGGCCCGTCACCGCGGGCTTGCTCTGCCCGCGCGCCTCACACAACCAGTCGGCGACCTCGCGGATGGCGACGGGCCGGCCCGAGCAGACATTGAAGGCTTCGAAGGAGCCGAGGTCCGAGCCGACGGCCGCGGCATTCGCCGCGGCGACATCATCGACGTGCACGAAATCCCGCATCTGCCCGCCGTCCTCGTAGACGTCGGGCAGCACGCCCGCCTCCAGGGCTGAGCGGAAGATGGCGGCGACGCCCGAATACGGTGTGTCGCGCGGCATCCCCGGTCCGTAGACGTTGTGATAGCGCAACGCGACGACCGAGCCTCCGGTGGCCTCGGCCCAGGCCAGTGCGTAATGTTCCTGCGCCGCTTTACTTGCCGCGTAGAGGCTTCGGGGACGCAGCGGCTGATCCTCGTCCACCAGTCGCCACTGCAGCGGCTCGCCGCCGACCGGGCATCGGTGTTCGAACACGCCGGCGTTCAGGTCGGACCTGGAGCGCGGCAGGGGGTCGACCGGGCCGTGCTCGGGACAGTCGTATCGGCCCTGTCCGTAGACCACCATCGAGGACGCCAACACCAGCTTGCGGCACCCCGCCGCGAACATCTCCGCGAGCAGCACCGTGGTGGCGTAGTCGTTGTGACTGCCGTAGGACGGCGCGTCGGCGGCGTCGACCCCGGCACCCACCACCGCGGCCTGATGGCAGACGACATCGACGCCGCGGAGATGTTCGGCAAGACCGGCCGCGTCGCGCACGTCCAGCCGCGTGCAGCCCTGCGGGGGTGTGGAATCCGGTCCGTGCGCCTGCGCCAGCATCGCGTCGACAGCGACCACCTCGTGCCCGGCGGCGGTCAGGGCGGTGGCGATCCGGCCGCCGATGAAGCCGGCTGCACCGGTGAGTAGCACTCTCATGAGCTCAATCGTCCTCCGCGAGTGGCAGGCGCACTTCGAACCGCGCCCCGGTGTCCAGGTTGTGGGCCGACAACGTCCCGCGGTGCGCCTGTACCAGGCCGGCGGCGATCGCCAGCCCGAGACCGGAACCGCTGGGGAGTGACGAATCCGACCGTGGGACACGGCCGTTAGACCCGCGATAGGCGATGTCGAAGACGCGGGCCAGATCGCTCTCGTCGATACCGACGCCGGTGTCGTCGACACGTGCCCACGCACCGTGCTCGTCGTGACCGAGGGTGAGTTCCACCCGGCCCCCTTCGGGTGTGTGGGCGATCGCGTTGGCGACCAGGTTGGACAGCACCCGCACCAGCGCACGATCGCTGCCGACCACCCGCACGGGCTGGGCCGGCAAGCTGGCCCGCAATAGCACGCCCGCGCGTTCGGCGGCGATCCGGTGGGTGGCCACCACATCGTCGACCACCTCGTCGAGCGCGACGGTGTCGTGGGCCGGCTGCACCGCCCCGGCGTTGATCTTGGACATCTCGAACAGATCATCCACCATTTCGGACAACCGAATCGATTCCTGTTCAATATGTTTCGCGTGCTGACGCGTCTCGGCCCCGTCGACCAGCCCGTCGGAGATGGCCTCGGCGACCGCGCGGATGCCGGCCAGCGGGGTGCGCAGGTCGTGGCTGACGAAGGCCACCAGCCGGCGGCGGGACTGCTCGGCGGCGCGTTCGGACGCGCGGATCTCCTGCTCCCACACGGTGCGCCGAGCCTGGTATCGGGCCAGCAGGACGGCGGCCGGAATGGTCACCACCGAGACGATGACCAGTACGACGGCGATGCGTTCGAACGTCTCGGTGATCATGAATCCACTGGCCCCGAGCACCCCCGTGAAGGTGGCCAGGGTCGGAATGAGTACGAGGGCAACCATACTGACCGCCAGCGACCACGAGCGGGCGAGTCTGATGGTGAGGGCGCCGGCGATCACCACCGGCACCGAGCAGGCAAGTGCCCAGCCCGCGATCTCCCACAAGTCCGCCGTCGGCACGCGATCAACACTCCCGGTCGTCATGGCCGTCGGTGCCCCACACGTATCCCCGGCCCCAGACGGTCTGCACGCGATGGTGCTCGCCGAGCTTGGCGCGTAACCGCTTGATGTGCACCGTCACCGTGGACAGATCGCCGAAATCCCACTGCCACACCAGTCTCAACAACTGCTCACGGGAGTACACGGTGTCCGGATGCGACATGAAGAAGACCATCAGATCGAATTCCCGGGCGGTCAGGCTGACGGGTACGCCCCCGACGGACGCCGCCCGGGCCGTCGTGTTCACGTACAACTCGCCCGCACCGAGTTCGGCGGGCACCGACGAGGGTGGTGCCGGTGCGCGGCGCAGCACAGAGCGGACGCGCAGCGCGAGTTCGCGCGGACTGAAAGGTTTGGTGAGGTAGTCGTCGGCGCCGGCCTCCAGCCCGGCAATGCGGTCATCCTCTTCACCGAGGGCGGTCAGCATGATCACGGGTACGCCGTAGTCGCCACCTCGACGCATGCTGCGGCACAGGGTCAGTCCGTCGGGGCCGGGCATCATCAGGTCCAGAACCGCCAGATCGACCTGCTCGGCTCTCAGCACCTCCCACGCCTCCACGCCGTCGCGGGCCACGGACACCTCGTGGCCGTCGCGCTCCAGGTAGCGGCGCACGACATCGAGCACGACGGGGTCGTCGTCGGCTATCAAAACGCGCGTCACCTCACCGACACTAGCGTTTTGGATGCGCGACCTGCAGCGATGTCACGGACTCGTCATCATTGCGGGGTTACGCAACGGCCGGGGCGGGAATAGGTTCGGGTTATGCCGCCCCCGAGAGTCACCGTCGTGCTGCCGTGTCTCAACGAGGCGGCATCACTTCCCGGTGTGCTGGCCGCCGTCCCGAGTGACTATCGGCCGCTGGTGGTGGACAACAACAGCACCGACGGCACTGCCGATGTCGCCCGCGCGCACGGTGCCGAAGTGGTCCACGAGTCCCGGCCCGGATACGGGTCGGCCGTACACGCCGGCGTGCAGGCCGCGGCGGGCCCGATTGTGGCGGTGCTCGACGCCGACGGCTCGCTCGACCCGGCGGCCCTACCCGCTCTGGTGGCCGAACTGGAGCGCGGCGCCGACCTCGTGGTGGGGCGCCGGCGAAGCACACCGGGCGTGGCGTGGCCCTGGCATGCGCGGCTGGGCACCGCCGCGGTGTGCTGGCGGCTGCGGACCCGTCACGGCCTGCAGGTGCACGACATCGCACCCATTCGGGTCTTCCGTCGGGACGCTTTGCTGGCATTAGAGGTAAGCGACCGGCGTTCTGGGTATCCGCTGGAACTGTTGGTCCGCGCGGCGCAGGAAGGGTGGCAAGTGGTCGAACGCGATGTCACCTATCGATCCCGCACCGGGGGAGAGTCCAAGGTAAGTGGCTCCCTGCGCGGAAGTGTCGTGGCAGCCGTCGATTTCTGGCGGGCCATCCGATGAGCGGGTGCTGTCCGGTCAACGTCCTGGTGGTCGCCAAGGCGCCGGTCCCCGGATACGCCAAGACCAGATTGGCGGCCGCCATCGGCAACGAGCGAGCCGCAGAATTTGCTGCCGCGTCACTTGCGGACACCCTGGATGCGGTGGCCGGCACACCGGTGGTGGCACGTACCGTCGCGCTCACCGGGGACCTGGAACGCGCGAGTGGCGCCGCAGAACTCCGCAGCAGGCTGGCCGACTTCACGGTCATCGCGCAGCGCGGTGACGGTTTCGCCGAACGGCTCGCCCACGCACACCACGACGCGGGCGCCCTCGGCTACCCGGTACTGCAGATCGGGATGGACACCCCACAGGTGAGTGCGCAGCTCTTGGCGGAATGTGCCGACGCGCTGCTGGGCACGCAGGCGGTACTGGGTCCGGCAGCCGACGGTGGTTGGTGGGCACTCGGCCTGCAGGACGTGTCGGTGGCCGATTGCCTACGCTCCGTGCCGATGTCGCGGGCCGACACCGGCGCCGAAACCCTGCGGGCGTTGCGCGACGTCGGGGTGGACGTGCAACTGCTTCCCACCCTGGCCGATGTCGACACCGTCGAGGACGTGGACCGGGTATGCCGAGAATGTGCGCCCGACAGCCGGTTTCGCAGCGCGGCACTGGCTTTGGAGGTGTGATGTTCGGGCAACTCTACGAGCGGGCGCTGGACGGCGAGCGCTGCTGGATCCGTCACACCGACGGCAGCGTGCACGTGCTACCGGTGCACAATTGGCTCGGCGGGCATCGCGCGGATCAGCGGTTCGATCGCGCGGTCCTCGATCGGTGCAGCGGGCCCACCATCGACCTGGGCTGCGGGCCGGGACGTCTGGTCATCGATCTGATCCGCCGGGGAGTGCCTGCGCTCGGGGTGGACCTGTCGGCCACCGCGGTCGAACTCGCCAGGCGCAGTGGGGCACCCGCGTTGCGCCGCGACGTGTTCGGTCCGCTGCCCGGCGCGGGCCGCTGGCAGACCGTCCTGTTGGCCGACGGCAATATCGGCCTGGGCGGCGACCCGTTGCGCATCCTGCGCCGGTCCGCGGAATTGCTGTGCCGCGGCGGGGTGTGCCTGACCGAGTTCGATTCAGCACCCGGCGGGGTCCGAACCCAGTGGGTGCGGCTCGAATCACCCGATACGATCGGCCCGTGGTTCCGTTGGGCCACAGTGGGATTCGATAGCATCGAGCGGGTGGCCGAGGCGGTCGGTTTGGCGGTGTCCGCCGTGCACCCGATCGGTGACCGCGTGCTGGCAAGTTTGTCGCTGCGGTGAACGGCCTGCGTGGCACCGCCGTCACCGCGCGGGTCGGCATCGCGCTCGGGATCGCCATCACCGTCTGTTTCCTCACCGGCCTGATCAGCCACTTCCTGCAGCATCCGCAGCCGTGGTTCTTCTGGCCGACGAGTCCGGTGTGGCTCTACCGCGCCACGCAGGGCGCCCACGTCATCAGCGGAATCGCGGCGATACCGCTGGTCATCGTCAAGCTGTGGTCGGTGTGGCCCAAGCTCTTCGAACGCCCCCTCATCGGCGGTGTCGTGCGGCAGTTGGAACGGCTGTCGATCCTGGTGCTGGTGGGTTCGATCCTCTTCGAACTGTCGACGGGTCTGCTCAACACCGCCCAGTGGTACGTGTTCGGCTTCTTCTTCACGACGACCCACTATGCGATGGCCTACGTGGCGGCGGGCGCGGTGCTGGTACATCTGGCGGTCAAGCTCCCGGTGATCCGGCGCGCGCTGGGGGAACCGATCGATCCGGTGACCGCGGGCGGGTCGGTCGGTCCGACGCGTCGTACCGTGCTGCGCGGCACGTGGCTGGCGGTCGGCGTGGCGGCACTGGCCACGGCCGGGCAGACGGTGCCGCTGCTGCGCCGCGTCTCCGTGCTGGCCCCCCGGTCCGGCACAGGGCCACAAGGTCTTCCGATCAATCGCAGCGCCGTGGCGGCGGGTGTGCTGCGCCGGGCGTATGCGCCGGACTACCGGTTGACGGTGGCCGACGGCGACACGGTTCGGACGTTCAGTGTCGCGGAACTCAACGGCCTGACCCAGGTGACACACCGGCTGCCGATCGCCTGTGTGGAGGGCTGGAGTGCCGACGCGGAATGGACCGGCGTGGTGCTGGCCGACCTGCTGGCGGCGGTGGGGGGAGCGCCGGACCGCGACATCCGGATGATCTCCCTGGAACCGCCCGGCCCCTACTCCCGTACGGTGCTGCCCGCCACCTTCGCCCAGGACCGGATGACGTTGATCGCGTTGCGGCTCAACGGCGAGACGCTGAACGCCGACCATGGATATCCGTGCCGGTTGATCGCGCCCTCCCGCCCGGGTGTGTTGCAGACCAAGTGGCTCACCCGCATCGAGGTGGCCCGATGAGAGCGGTGCGCGTCGTCCTGCTCGGCGTCGGCGTCGTACTCGCCGGCTGGGGGATGACGCTGTTGTGGGACAACGCGCCGGCGGTGTTACTGCGCATCGCGATGTGGGCGCTGGTTGCGGTGGTGGTTCACGACGCCGTGTTCGCGCCCCTGTGCGTGGCCGTCGGTTGGGGTGGCCGCAGGCTTCTGCCCGCAAGCTGGTGGCCGCCCGTCGCGGTCGCGGGGCTGTGCACGGTGGTGCTGCTCGTGCTGGCCATCCCGGTTTTCGACAAGCCGGGGCTGCGTCCTGACAACAACACCGTGCTCGATCGCGATTACCATCTCGGACTGTGGCTTTCGCTGACACTGGTGTGGGCGGCCGTGCCAATCTACCTGCTGACGGCCAGGTGGCTACCAGTTCGTCAGGATCAGGTGGTTGAGCGCGAGCGCACCGAGCACGTTGAGGGCGAGCCACCACCGGCGTGACGACGCAGGCAGCAGCGCGCCCGCCGCGGCCAGCCACACGGTGAACGGCAGCCAGATCCGTTCGGTTTCGGCCTTGCTCAGCATGCTCAGGTCGGCACACAGGATCGCCACCAGCGCGGCCAACACGACCAGGTGTAGGCCGGACCGCTGCCGCAGCGCGGCCAGATCGAACACCCGGCCCATCCCGGCGACCGTGCCGAGCCCGACCGCGCACACCACCGACGCCAGGTTCGCCCACACCCAGTACTGAAACGGCCGATTCACCGCGATGCCCTGCCAATAGCGTTGCTGGACCAGGGTATAGCCGTCGAACCACCAGAATCCGGCCAGCGCGAACGCCGCGACGACGGCCAGGGCGGCCGCGACGGCCGCCGACAGCACCTTCGTCGCGGTGCGTCGATCGGTGGTGAGCAACACCGCCACCGCAGGCAACGCCATCAGAACCAGGCCATAGTTGAGGAATATGCCCCAGCCCAACACCAGACCCGCGGCCGCGCCGGTGACGATCGGCCGGCGATTGCGGGTGGCCATGGCGAGCAACGCGACACCCCAGGCCGCGACGCCCGCGTAGTACCCGTCGGCCGAGACGGCGATCCAGATCGCGGTGGGCGCCACCGCGACGAACGGTGCGGCGGTCCGGGCGAGTTCGTCCCCGGACAGGACGCGGACGGTGACCACGATGGCGGCCGCCGCGCTGGAGCCGATGAGCAGACACCACAGACCCGCCCACGCGCCGCCGCTCAGGCCGATGCGATCCAGCCAGACGAAGGTCAACAGCGCCCCCGGGGGGTGCCCGGAAACATGGGTCATCCATGAGTTCGGCTGAAAATCAAGGATTCTCGACGAGAAGTCGCGCAGCGCCTCGGGAATGTCGGTGATGGTGGGTACCTGGCGCAGGTATTCGTGGCGGGCGGTGAGGCGCTCGGCGAATCCACACTGCCAGCCGTCGATCATGGCCAGGGCGAAGGCCCACACGAAGGAGGTCGCCCATACGGTCCAGGGCAGCGCGCGCCGGGGAATCCGGCTGAACACCGAAGGCCCCCACAGCACCACCGCGGATCCGAGCAGCACGGCGGGCCCGGACCCCCAGCCGACGTGGGCATTCCACCATCCGAAGATGGGGGCAGCCTGGGCGAAGTCCCTGATCTGCTGGGGCGTGCTGTTGATCAACGGCGTCACATTGCCGAGATGCAGGCGGGGCACCACGAAGGCGGCGATGACGAGCACCAGTCCGGCGCCTGCAGCCACCCATTCCCTGGTTCGTCCCGTCACCCTGACCACGTTAGGGGAGGGCGGCGCCGGGTTTGCTGACTATTCGGTGACACTTTCCCGGGCGCTGATCACGAGCAGTCGAAGCACACCCGGGCGTCCTCGTTGGCCATGTTGTGCCGGTGATGCACCAGGAAGCAACTGGTGCAGACGAATTCGTCGACCTGCTGGGGCAGGACCTTGACGGCCAGTTCTTCCCCGGACAGATCGGCCCCCGGAAGTTCGTAGACGGCGTCCATGTCCTCTGCGTCGAGCAGGTCGGTTGCGGCGTCGTCGCGGACCATCAGCAGCTGGACGGATTCGTCCGCGCTGTCACTGGTCTCGGTGCGGCGCGGGGTGTCGTAATCAGTCGTCACAGGTGGTGGCCTCTCGATACACAATCACTGACCTCAGATGGTGCGGTGATGATGCCCCGCCGGGGCGACTCTGAAACTTGCTATCAGCTGCCGGGCCATTCGCCGGTGGCCCTCTCGAAGATGCGTGCGCCCTGGCGATCGATGAGCGTCTTCACCACCGAGAAGATGACGCCCTGCAATGCCGCGGCCAGCAGGATCTGGCGCAGCGGGTAGTCGGTCTCCAACGCACTGGGTGGGTCGGGATGCCTGCCGGGCGCGGCGCGTTTCCAGACCTGTTTGAAGATCGCCCCGGCGACGACGCCGCCCGCGACGGAACTGGCCAGGCCCACCGGCCGGTACAGGACCCGCGCGGCCACGCTGGGCCGGTTGGTCGACACGGTCATGCTCGCCTCCTGCGCCGCCAGATCACGATGCCCAGCACCGCTGCCAGCGCCGCCGCCAACGGGATGATCGGACGGACGGTGCGCCGCCCGTCGGTGACCGCCGCCACCGCGTCCGATGCTTTGTGGACGGCCGCGGCCTTGGTGTCCCGCGCACGGTCGACGACGTGGTCCTTCGTCTCGGCGGCCTTGTCGTGGACGCGGCCCTTGACGTCGAGTTTGTGCGACAGCGCGTTCACCGTCTCACCCAGTTCGTCCCGGGTGCGTTCGATGTCCTTTTCGATCTCGTTGAGGCTGGCGTCGGAACTCAACGCCGGTCGAGGCTGCTCAGGTTCGGTCATGCCGGGCCTCCTTCAACTGCTCGATGTCCGTCTTCACGCTGTTGACCGCCTGCTGCGCCGGCGGGGCCACCTGCTTGACCTCCTTGGTGCCGACCGCGCCCGCAATCCCGGCTGCCACCAGCAGTGCAGCCGCGACGATCAGGCAGGCCGCCCACACCGGCACCACCAGCGCCAGTCCCGCGGCAGCGGCGGCGGCCAACGCCAGAAGGCCGACGAATGCGAGCAGTCCTGCGGTGCTGAACAGGCCTGCGCCGATTCCGGCGCGCTTGGCCGAAGCCTGAAATTCCTTCTGTGCCAACAACAACTCGTCGCGCACCAGACGTGTGGTCTGGGTCGACAGCTGTGTCATCAGCTCGGTCACCGACGCCTCGCCGGCTGGTTTGGGCGCCACGCTCACCTCGGCCATCGCGGACTACTCCCTTCGCTCACGTACTCAGGGCAGTGCCCGGCCCCATCGGGGGCTAAACATGCGGGACGCGACTGTCGCGACCGTCAATTGCAACTTCGGCCGGGCGACTGGGTATTGTCGGCTCTGTCACTGAAGCAGTGGTCAGCGCGACCAAGGGTGACCTTCATACGTACTTACGTGAAGGACGTGATCATCCATGCGCGCGCCACCGGACCCACGGCTGATGCCGGTCCCTGTGGCCGGTGACACCGGCCTACCCGACGCTCAGCGACTGTCGCTGCTGCTGGTCGAAGACGACCGCGGCGACGCCTTGCTGGTGGAAGAGCTGATCTCGGACGCCGCCATCGAGATCGACTTCGTCTGGTCGCAGTCCATCGCCGACGCCGAGAACAAGCTGGCCGCAGCCCGGCCGGACTGTGTCCTGTTGGACCTCAACCTGCCCGACGCCGACGGGATCGACGCCCTGCAACGCGTGGGCAAGCTCGATTCGACGATTCCGATCATCGTTCTCACCGGGCTCAACGACGAGCATTTCGGGGTCTCGGCGGTGGCCTCGGGCGCACAGGACTACCTGGTCAAGGGTCGCGTCGACCCGGAGATGCTGCGCCGTGCCGTCCTCTACGCGATCGAACGCAAGCGGGCCGAGCTCACAGCGGTGGACCTGCACGCCAGCCGGCTGCGCGCCCAGGAGAACAAGCGACTCGAGCGTGGGTTGCTGCCGTCCCCGCTGCTGCACGAGGAGCCGGGGGTCAACATCGTCACCCAATCGCTGCCGAGCCGGCGGGAAGCGCTGCTCGGCGGGGATTTCTACGACGTCGTGCAGACCGCGGACCGTACCGTGCACGTCATGATCGGTGACGTCGCCGGGCACGGTCCCGACGAGGCCGCCCTCGGGGTGGCATTGCGCATCGGCTGGCGGGCGCTGACCTTCGCAGGGCTGCGCGGGAATGACCGCATGCGTCAGCTGGACCGCATCCTGACGACCGAGCGGCCCGGCCGCGGCACGTTCGCCACGCTGCTCAGCGTGGCGCTGGAACCCGACACCGGCAGATTCACGGCAGTGCGGGCCGGCCATCCGGGCCTGCTGCTGCACGGCGAGGGCACCGTGGACTGGCTGGAACCGCCCGCCGGGCCGGCGTTGGGGCTCGGTGCCAGGGAATGGCCGGTCAACGAGCTGCAACTGGAGGAGGGGCACGGACTGCTCCTGCTCACCGACGGTCTGTTCGAAGGGCACGCGGGAAGCGGTGAGGAACGCCTCGGTGAGGATGGGCTGCTGGAACTCGCACGCTCGGTGGCCGCCCTGCCGGGGCCGGACTTCGTCCATGCGCTGATCAGTCAGGCCGACGCGCGGGCCAGGCCCCACGGTGGCCTCACCGACGATATTGCCGTCATCCGGGTGGAGCGGGACAACTCCGGTCACTCCGCTCGCCGGGAGTCCACCCGATGAGGCTCACCGTGCAGGGCTGGCAGAATCTGGTGCTGTCGGTGATGGGCGTGGTGGTGCTGTCGGGCGCCGTCGGCGGTGCTGTCCTGATGAGCAGGACCGATCAGGTCTCGGCCGACCTGATCGACCACATCCAGCCCGCCCGGGTGGCCGCCTACGAACTGCAGGCCGCGCTGCGCGACCAGGAGACTTCCGTCCGTGGCTATGCGATCGCCGCGGACCGGCAGTTCCTGGACCCCTACCAGGAGGGCCAGCGCAACGAAGCGAATGCGGCCCAAGACATTCGGGACCTTCTCCTAGGTCGTGATGACCTGCTCAAGTCTCTCGATGCGATCGAGGGGGCCGCGGCCCAGTGGCGGGCGGGTTACGCGGAGCCGCTGATCGCGACCGTCGTCCCGGGCCGTCCCGCCGTCGTCGCCACCGGCACGGCCGAGCGCGGAAAGACTGAATTCGACAGTCTGCGAACACTTTTCGACGCCCAGAACACCCAACTGGGCCAGGCGCGCAGCCTCGCCATCGAGGAGCTGGACTGGGTTCGCAACTGGCGGGACGGCGTGCTGGTCGCGATGGTGCTGGCGTTCTTCGTGATGGGCGCCCTGTTGGCGATCGTCGTGCGCAACGCCGTCACCCGCCCGCTGACGCAGCTGGCGGCGTCCTGCCGCAGGATCACCGAGGGCAGCTTCGGGGAGCGCATCGTCCCGCAGGGGCCCAGCGACATCCGGGCCATCGCGGCCGACGTCGAGGACATGCGGCAGCGCATCGTGGACGAGCTCGCGTCATCGCAGGAGTCGCGCGATTCCCTCGACGAACAGGCCGAGGAACTGCGGCGCTCCAACGCCGAGCTGGAACAGTTCGCGTATGTGGCCTCCCACGATCTGCAGGAGCCGTTGCGCAAGGTCGCCTCCTTCTGTCAGCTGCTGGAAAAACGCTACGGGTACAAGCTCGATGAGCGTGGCACCGAGTACATCGCGTTCGCCGTCGACGGCGCCAAGCGCATGCAGGTGCTGATCAACGACCTGCTCACCTTCTCCCGGGTCGGCAGGCTCAACGCCACGCACACCGAGGTGAACCTCGACGCGACACTGGATACCGCGCTGAAGAATCTCGCGGCGTCCATCGGGGAGTCTGGAGCCGACATCATCCGGCCATCCGATCCGCTGCCGCGCGTGGACGGTGACCCGACGCTGCTGGCGATGTTGTGGCAGAACCTCATCGGCAACGCCGTGAAGTTCCACCGGGAGGGTGTGACGCCGCGTATCGCAATCGACTGTCGGGAAGGCAGCGGCGAAGACGTCGGGAACTGGGTGTTCACGGTGTCGGACAACGGCATCGGTATCGGCGAGGAGTTCATCGAGAAGGTCTTCGTCATCTTCCAGCGGTTGCACAGCCGGGATTCCTACACCGGCACCGGCATCGGACTGGCGCTCTGTAAGAAGATCGTCGAACACCATGGCGGACTGATCCGGATCGACACCACCTACACGACCGGTACCCGCTTCATCTTCACGCTGCCCGTCACCCCCACCACCGAACCCAACCCCATCGCAGAACTCGTGTCGGAAGGAAACCGCGAATGACCCTGCCCGAGAGCAGAGCGATCGACATCCTGTTGGTCGAGGATGACCCGGGGGATGAGCTGATCACCCGGGAAGCCTTCGAGCACAACAAGATCAAGAACACGCTGCACGTCGCGCGGGACGGCGAAGAAGGCCTGGACTTCCTGTATCGCAGGGGTGTCTACGGGGACGCCCCGCGGCCGGACCTGATCCTGCTCGATCTGAACCTGCCCAAGTACGACGGGCGGCAGCTGTTGGAGAAGGTCAAGTCGGACGCGGATCTGTGCCATATCCCCGTCGTCGTGCTCACGACGTCGTCGGCGGAAGAGGACATCCTGCGCAGTTACAAGCTGCACGCCAACGCGTATGTCACCAAACCCGTGGATCTCGATCAGTTCATGAATGCGGTTCGGCAGATCGATGAGTTCTTCGTTCAGGTGGTCCGGCTGCCGCAGTTCTGATCTCGGGGACCGCGCCGATGTGATCCCACTGCAGGCTCACCCGGGTGCCCTCCGGAGTGGGGTCGATGACGGCCCGGTCGGTGAGGGCATGCATCAGCGGGATGCCGCGTCCGCGAGCGGGATTGCTGATCGAGGGATCCTTCGGGCGCCACGCGCCGTCATCGGAGATGGTCACTGTCAGCGTTCCGAGTTGCTGGTCGTGGCCCGCCTCGATGTGCATCTCCCCGGCCGGCGCGTCGACGTAGGCGAATTCGGCGGCATTGGCCAACGCCTCGTTGACCGCGAGCAGAATGTCGCTGGTTTTCGTCGCATCCAGATCGAATTGACCGTGCAGCCACTCCGAGAACTCATGGCGGACGACGGCGGCACGGTCGGGTGCCGCCGCCACGCCGGTTCGCGTAAAGCGAGCACCTGACTGCGCTTGGTCTGTCATATCGACTGCTGGCTACCCGATCGTCGTCTGTTTATGTCTTATGTCGTCACTGCACTGAGAGCTTCGTCAAGCGAGACATACAGATCGACGACATCGGCGATCCCGACCAGCTTGAGCGGCCTGCTCGTCGCCGGCCCGTCGGCGACCACGGCGAAGCGCACGGCCGGCGTCAGGTCGCCGTGGGCGGCCACCAGAAGTCCCATTCCTGCGGATGCCAGGAAGTCCACGCCCCCCAGATCCACCACCACCGCCTGTGGCGAGGTCGCCGCGGCCGCGGCGATGGCCGCCTCCAACTGGGGTGCGGTGAGCATGTCGAGCGTGCCCGTCACCGAGACCACGCTCACATCACCGACCCGCTTCTCTTCGACGGTGCACGTCGCCGTCGCCGCATTGCCGGGGGATGGATCTGGTTGGCTGGTCATCGCCACCTCCGAGGTGTTCGTGCCTGACTCCGGTAGTCGCCAGAGTCTAACGAGGAGTACGGCGTGCGCGACTGATCCCTCGGATCGCTGTCGATCACGGCTTGACCGCGGCGATGACGGCCAGCGTCTCGATGCGCTTGCCGACCGGGAGCAGCCCGGTCTCTTCCAGCCAGGCGGCCCGGCTGTGCAGTACCGGTCCGAACGGCACCCGCTTCTGGGCGACCACCGAGCTGCGTAGGCCATTGGCCTGCAGCGTGTTGACGGTCCGGGAGATGTCGGCGAGTTCGGACTGCACGATGAGCAACGTGCCGCGCCTGCGCAGCAGCGCGGGGGCCGCCGCGCACAGCGGATCCAGCACCTGCCGGCCATCACGGCCACCGTTGACCGCCAGCGCGAGGCCGGTCGCGTCGGCTCCGCCCGTCGGAGGTTCCGGCACGTACGGCGGATTGCAGACGACGAGGTCGTAAGGGCCGGTCGAGATGGCAAGTGTCCAGGCGCCCTCGAACACGTCGATGTCGGCGTCTGCGTCGAGGGCGTTGAGGCGTGCGCATTCGACAGCGGCGGGTGAACGGTCGAAGGCATTCACCGCATCGGCGCCACCAGCGGCGGCGGCCAGCGCGACCACCCCGGAACCCGTGCACAGATCGGCGACGGTCAAGCCCTCCGGCGGTGCGACCGACGTCATGGCCTCGATGAGCAGATAGGAGTCGTGCTGCGGTTCGTAGACGTCCGGACCCACATCGAGAAAACGACCGGTGGCGGCGGGTTTGACGAAGCCATCGGCAATGACGGTCATTGGATCCTTCCTGGGCGAACACACGCGATCCGCGTGAGCGGACGGCTCATAGTTCCCAGTTCTCGGTCTCGCTAAACCCTCGCGCGGCATTCACCGCACCGCGAGCGTCCGGCCGAACGACGGCGTCTGCTGAACATCGAGGTCAGGCCACGGCGGCATCCGCGGTCATAGGCTGCACGCAGGAGACACAGTCAGTCGAGTCGATGTCGAACTGACCACACGCGGGGCAGATAAACGGGATCACGAGCGTCTCCTCCAGCTGGCGGTCCGGCGCCGGCGCGGCGCGGCTGCCACCCTGTACCCCGTGCAGGGCATCCTCGAAACCCGATTGATCGGGCCGCTCTGCTTCCGCCGCCTCCGCCTGCGGGGCTACCCCATCGGTTAGGTTTCTCGTGTGGTGGAGGCACAGGACGGCGGATCCGACGTCTCACCGGTGGAGCAGGCGCTGGCGGGCGGCATTCCCCAGCGGGTGGGCTGGTATCGCTTCTATTTCGCCGATGAGCGCTGGGAGTGGTCGCCGGAGGTGGAGGCCATTCACGGCTATGTGCCGGGCACGGCCGAGCCGACCACGGAGCTGGTGCTCAAACACAAGCACGCCGACGACTACGACGAGGTCGCCGCGACGCTGGACGACATCCGGCGCACGCACAAACCGTTCAGCACCCGTCACCGCGTCATCACCGTGCAGGACACCATCCGTGAAGTCGTGGTGATCGGCGAACCATTGCGTGACGACGCCGGCGCGGTGGTCGGCACCCAGGGCTACTACATCGACGTCACACCGGCCCGCGACGCGCTGATCTCCGATGCGGTGGCAGAGATCGCCGACAACCGCGCGGTGATCGAGCAGGTGAAAGGCGTCTTGTGCCTGGTCTACCGGATCGAACCGGAGGTCGCGTTCGACGTGCTCAGGTGGCGGTCGCAGGAGACGAACGTGAAGCTACGCGCGCTCGCGGAACAACTGAAGGCCGATTTCGCGCAGATCGGCGGCGGTGAACGGCTGCCGCCCAGGGATGTCTTCGATCGACTGCTCGTGACGGCGCATCAACGGATCAGAGCGCGCACCGCCCAGCGGCCGCGCTAAATCCGGTCGGGGACCAGCCGCGGGAATCCCCGCGCACCGCGTCGCGTACAGCCGAGCGCGGCGGTCACATTCGCGCGGGCCGGCAGCACGGCGTCGGGATCGCAGATGCGCAGGACGCGGTCCACCTCGCCGCTCGGGACCATGGCCCAATTGACTCCGTGACCGGCGGCGCGGGTGTTCACCGCATGCACGGCCGACAAGGCTTCGGTGCCGAAGAACCGGACGGCGCTGAGGTCGACGATCAGTCGCTCGGCGAAGGGCAGTACTGCCGAGATGTATTCGGTGAATGCGGGCGAGTTGGACGCGTCGAGTTCGCCGTGCGCGGTGACCGCGGCGGTCGACGTCTCCAGCCAGCACGTGGAAAAGGACGCGAGATTGCTCTGCGGGGCGGGTATTCGCCCCGTAGTCGAAAGCGTTGTCATGGTGACTCCATCAGTCGGAATACACGTATTCGACCTGCGGCTCAGTCTCGATGACGTCGGTACTGATGTTCGGACCGTCAGGTGGACGTCCCGCAGCGGCTGTGAACTCAACCCGGCCCGACCCTACGGTAGGGCTCCTCTACCGCACAATCGCCGCCGTCGCGCGCCGAAGTGCCATCTGCCGGTTTGTCCGTCGTCGCACGCGGGTAGACCAACGGTGGACCAGTCGGACGAGCAGCGCCAATGATGTTGCGTAGCAGCCGATTGTGTGATGTGGGCCGCACCTCGTGTGTCGGCCCGGTTACATCTGGCTTTTCGGCGTTTCTTGTTTACCCGGCTGGGGTATGCAGAGATGATGTCGTACACCGATCCTGTAGAAATTTGGCCGGGCAAAGCGTATCCACTGGGCGCGACCTATGACGGGTATGGCACCAACTTCTCGGTGTACTCAGAAGTTGCCGAGCAGGTCGAACTGTGCCTGTTCGATGCCGAGGGCGCCGAGACCCGGGTGGTATTGCCGGAGGTCGATGCCTTCGTCTGGCACGGAATGATCCCCGGCATCGAACCCGGCCAGCGGTACGGCTACCGCATCCACGGCCCCTACGATCCGGCCAACGGTCAGCGGTGCAATCCCAACAAGTTGCTCGTGGACCCGTATGCCAAAGCCATTGACGGCCAATTCCAATGGGAGCAAAGTCTTTTCGGATACGACTTCGGCGACCCCGACAGCCGTAACGACGAGGATTCCGCGGCGAGCATGCCGAAGTCGGTGGTGATCAACCCCTTCTTCGACTGGGGTGTGGACCGGCCGCCGAACCACGAATACGCGGACACGGTGATCTATGAGGCGCACGTCAAGGGTCTGACGCAGACCCACCCCGACATCCCCGAGCAGATGCGCGGCACCTATGCCGCCGTCGGGCATCCGGTGATCATCGACCACCTCAAAGCGTTGGGCGTCAATGCGATCGAACTGATGCCGATCCATCACTTCGCGAACGACTCCACGTTGATAGACAAGGGACTGTCCAACTACTGGGGCTACAACACCATCGGATTCTTCGCCCCGGACGACAAATACAGCGCCACCACCACCCCCGGCGGGCAGGTGCAGGAATTCAAGGCGATGGTGCGTGCCCTGCACGAGGCCGACATCGAGGTCATCCTCGACGTCGTCTACAACCACACTGCCGAGGGGAATCACCTCGGGCCCACGATCGGGTTCCGGGGTATCGACAACTCCGCCTATTACCGGTTGATGGAGGACGACGGCCGCTACTACATGGACTACACCGGCACCGGTAACAGCCTGAACGTGCGCAATCCCCATGCGCTGCAGCTGATCATGGACTCGTTGAGGTACTGGGTCACCGAGATGCACGTGGACGGATTCCGGTTCGACCTGGCCGCGACACTGGCCCGGGAGTTCTACGATGTCGACCGGCTGTCGTCGTTCTTCGAACTGGTACAACAGGATCCGACGGTCAGCCAGGTCAAACTGATCGCCGAACCCTGGGATGTCGGGCCGGGTGGCTATCAGGTGGGCAACTTTCCCCCGCAGTGGACCGAATGGAACGGCAAGTACCGCGACACGGTCCGCGACTACTGGCGCGGCGAACCGGCCACCCTCGACGAGTTCGCCTCCCGGTTGACCGGATCGGCGGACCTCTACGAGCACACCGGCCGCCGGCCCGTGGCCTCGATCAACTTCATCACCGCGCACGACGGCTTCACGCTGCGAGATCTGGTGTCGTACAACGACAAACACAACGACGCCAACGGCGAGGACAACAACGACGGCGAGAGTCACAACCGGTCCTGGAACTGCGGGGTCGAGGGCCCGACCGACGATGCGACGGTCAACGAGTTGCGCGGCCGCCAACAGCGCAACCTCCTCACGACGTTGCTTTTGTCCCAGGGTGTGCCGATGATCTGCCACGGCGACGAGTTGGGCAGAACGCAGAAGGGCAACAACAACGTCTACTGCCAGGACAATGAGCTGTCCTGGATCGACTGGGCGAACGCCGACACCGAGTTGATCGACTTCACCCGGCGCGTTTCCGCGCTGCGCACCGCACACCCGGCGTTCCGGCGCCGCCGATTCTTCGATGGCAGACCCGTCCGGCAGCGCTCCAAAGAAGGGCAGCCCGACATCGCCTGGCTCCGGCCGGACGGCACGGTGATGGGTGACGATGACTGGGACAGTGGCTTCGGGAAGTCGGTCGCGGTGTTCATCAACGGCAACGGCATCCCCGATCGGGATACCCGGGGCCAGCGCATCACCGACGATTCGTTCTTGATGTGCTTCAACGCCCACCATGAGTCCATCCAGTACGTCGTTCCGCCCGCGGAATTCGCCGCCCGCTGGGAGCCGGTGCTCTACACCGCCGATGCCGTGCACGTGGAGGGCGCCAAGCCGGTCGATGCCGGGCAGACGATCACCATCGACGCCCGGTCCACGCTGGTGCTCCGTGCGGTTGCGCCGCCGACGTGACCGCGGTCACGCCGTCTGACCAGGCCTCACCTCCACCACAGCAGGTTTGAAGCGATGCCCCTGCGGGGTATCAACCGGTCACGAGTTCCTCGGACGAAAGGTAGAACCATGGGCGACAGCGGACCCGAAGAAGCCGTGAAGGGCATTGTCGAAGACGTCAAGGGCAAGGCGAAGGAAGTCATCGGCATCGTGACCGATCGCGACGACCTTCGCGAAGAGGGCCAGGCCCAGCAGGACAAGGCCGACGCCGCGCGCGACGTCGCCAAGAAGGAAGCCGAAGCCGAGGCCGCCCGTGCTGCCGAGAGTGCCGCCGAAGCGCGCCAGAAGGCCGCCGAATAACCGCAGTTTCCACCGAGCGGCAGGAGTCATATGGCTCCTGCCGCTCGTCTGCTGCACTGAGATTGAGGATGCCCGATGCGGGATTTCACCTGTCCGAACTGCGGACAGCGACTGTCGTTCGAGAACTCGGTATGCCTGAGTTGTAAGAGCAGACTGGGCTTTTCGCTGGACCAGATGGCCTTTCTGGTGATCGCCGAGGAAGACGTGGCCGATCAGGCCGGTTCCGTCGCCGACACCGAGTATCAGTTGTGCGCCAATCTGCATATCGCCAAATGCAATTGGATCGTCCCGTTCGCGCGGGTGCGCAGATTGTGCGAATCCTGCACGCTGACACGCACCCGGCCCAACGACGCCGACAGCAAGGCGATGGCCGCCTTCGCGCAGGCCGAGAAGGCCAAGCGTCGGATGATCGTCGAATTGCACGAGCTGGGGTTGCCGATCGAGGGTCGCGATGTCGACCCGGAGTTCGGCCTGGCGTTCGACCTGCTGTCGAGCGAACAGGAAAAGGTGTTCACCGGCCACGAGAACGGGGTCATCACACTGGATCTGGCCGAAGGGGACGATGTCCACCGTGAGCAGCTCCGCATCGCGATGGAGGAGCCCTATCGGACGTTGCTCGGGCATTTCCGGCACGAGGTGGGGCACTACTACTTCTACCGGCTGATCGCGCCCGTGGCGGCCTACGCCGAACAGTTCGAGGAGTTGTTCGGCGACCCCGACGCGGACTACCAGGAGGCGCTGGACCGCCACTACAACGACGGACCACCCGCCGACTGGAAGCGGGATTACGTCTCGTCCTACGCCACGATGCACCCGGCCGAAGACTGGGCCGAGACGTTCGCGCACTACCTGCACATCCGGGACACCCTCGATACGGCCGCCGCGTTCGGGTTCGCGCCCGCCGGCGCGACCTACGATCGGCGAGTGCTCGGTCCGAGCGGGTTCGGCACGCTCACCGACATGTGGCTGCCCTTGTCGTGGGGACTGAACATGGTCAACCGGTCGATGGGCAAGGACGATCTCTATCCGTTCGTGCTGACGGCCACGGTGCTGGACAAGATGCGCTTTCTGCACACGGTCGTCGACGAGAGCACGGCCTCGGTTTAGTCCACCTACGTGCGGGTATACACATTCGTGCCGCCGACTGCCACAAACCTCCAGCCCGCCCTGCCGTCAGCTGTAGGACCGGTGAGCGGGGCGCTCCTCGACCATCTCGCCTGCCGGGCACCCCGGCGTCACTACGTCCCGGTCCCCGCGCCGGTGGCCGATACCGAGCCCCTCGGCCAGGATCTGCAGCTGGCGCTGTACGTGAGTTACGAGCTGCACCACCGGGGTTTCGCCGGTGTCGACCCGCGTTGGGAATGGGATCCGGGGGTGCTGCAGCTGCGGTCCCGTCTGGAAGAGGCCTTCGGGACGGCGTTGCGTGGCGGCATCGGAGACGTCTCGCAGACCAAGGCTGTCGACGAGATCCCGCGGTTGTGCACGCAGCCTTCGCCGCTGGCGGAGTATCTGCGTGAGCACGGCACGTGGGCGCAGATGCGCGAGTACTTCGTGCAGCGGTCGGTGTATCGGGTCAGAACCGACGACGCATCGTCCGCGGACGGGATGACGCCGGCCAAGTTCGGCGAATCAGCCTTCGGTGCAACAGATCACGCCCCGAGGCGACGGTTCGCCGAGGTGCTCCGGGCGGCCGGACTGGACGCTACATATCTGCACTATCTCGACGAGGCGAGTGCCGAGGCGCTGGCCATGGTCAACATGATGTCGATGTTCTCGCTGCACGGGAATCTGCGTGGCGCCGCTTCCGGTCAGGTGCTGGCCACCAGGATTGCCGTGCGCAGCGCGTCGGCCGGATTGGTGGACGCGCTGGTGCGGTTCGGCGCTCCGCAGCCCTGTGTGCAGTTCTACCGGGACAACGTCCGCACTGGGCTGAAGGCGCGGTGCGAAACGGTGGGCGCGCTGCTGGACGCCGAACCGGAACTGGAATCCGAAGTGGTGCTGGGTATCCGGGCGTTCGAGCTTCTGGAGCGACGATTCACGACGCGCTTGCTGACACGCTGGGTCGAGCAGGGAGCCCCGGATCGCCAGGAAACTCAGGCGGATCGGTCCATCAGATAGTCCGAGCCGCCGACGTAGACGACGCCGGGATGATGGGGCGAGCGGGCCGCACCGGCGATCGCGGAGGCGAACTCTTCGACGGTCGGCAGCGGAGCATAGGCGCGGCGGGCGTCCACCGCGTCGGGATCGCGGCGCTGCAGCAGCCGGATGATGATGGTCCCGTCGATCATGTCGCCGGAGACCACGGTGAAATGGATGCCGTGCCGGTCGAATTCACGCTTCATCCCGTGCAGGGCGGTCTCCCCGGCGCGCTTGCTCAGTGCGATGGGCGCGTAGCCCTTGGGCACGGCCTTGTGCGGATAGAAGTGCGCCTGATGGCTGGTGACGAACACGATGCGGGCACCGACGGGCATGAGAGGGAGGGCCAGCTCGACGAGCCGCCGCTGCGAGTCGCGGTTGAGCCGCATGGCGTAGCCGGAGTCCGCGCCGAGCTCCAGGCCGCCCGAGGCGTTGAGGACCAACATGTCGAGCCGACCGAAGCGCTGCCCGATCTCGGTGATCATGGCGGCCGCCGCAGCCTCGTCGGCGATGTCGGCACCGACGGTGGAGGCCTGGCCACCCAGCAGGCGGATGTCGTCGGCGACGGCTTCGGCGCGGGCGGATTTCTCGCGGTAGTTGACGACGACGTGGGTGCCCGGCTCGGCGAGCTGGCGCGCGACCTCGGCGCCGATTCCGCGGGACGCTCCGGTGACCAAGACGATCCGGGTGTCGTGCATATCGGTTCCTTCCGCTGATCACAGGGGAGAACACTCCACCCGTGCTGGCACCTACAACGGTCACCCTACACGGAAATTAAGAATATTAAGAGATACCTAAGGTAACGGTAAGGTGTAGGGGTGGTCGAGTTCGGCACCCGTCCGTAAGTTCGACGCACCACGGTGTGGCTCACAGTGGGCCGCCCGTGCCTGCGTGAACAGGTGAGTGCGGACAACGACCGGTGGGAGCTGTGTCACCTCGATGAGGACTGGTCGCAGGCGAAGGATCTCGCGGAATCGTTGCCGGACAAGCTCGCCCAGATGCGGGACACGGTGTGCGGGTTGCCTACACGTAGGGATCCTCAGCGGTTGCTGTAGATCCGGACTGGATCGATCAGCACCGCGGTGCGTCCCTGTTCACGCATCACCCGGTCGTAGGCGTCCCAGTCGTCATGCGTGCCGCCGGCTGCCGTGAAGATCTCGCGCAGCAAGAGGCGCAGCCGGTCGGGATCTGGCAGCCATGGTTGCGGATCGGCCGGGCCGGCCAGTTCGGCACGACCCTCGACCGTGGCCCACTGCCAGCCGGACCGGAAGGTCACCGAGATCTGCGGACGAGCACGCAGATTGGCCAGTTTCACCGGCCCGTAGGTGACGAATCCCAACACCGGAGCCGCCGTCAACGGATGCGGCAACACTCCAGCATTGATCAGCGACGACTGAATGGTGGCGTCGGCGCGCAGGGTGGACACCACAGCCAGGCCTTGATCCGCTGCGGCCAACGCGGCCGCCTCCTGCAGTGTCGGCATCTCGTATTCCTTCCCGGCAACATACGCACACCGTGATCCGAACCCTTATGCCGTTCTACCCGCGAAACCTACGCTATGGCAATCGAGTTGACCATTCACGTCGCAGCGGGTGATGCACATGACCACTGTCCAATCCGTTTCCTACTCGGCCGTGCCGGCCAGTCCGGTCCTCGGCGCCGAGATCGTCGGCGTCGACCTGTCCGACGGCGTCGACGAAGCCACCGCGCAGGCGTTACGGGCCGACTTCTGGCGGTATAAGGTGCTGGTTTTCCGTGGACAGCACCTGTCCCCGGACCAGCATGTGGCGGCGGCACGGATCTTCGACGAGCCCTTTGACCACCCGCTGTGGCTGCGCCGGGACGAACACAACCGGCTGGTCTACGTGTTCGACTTGGACAAGGCGGGCAGCGCCTCGACCTGGCATGTGGGCGGCACCTGGCGCAATCCGCCGTTCAACATCGAATCGCTCACCTACCAAGTCGTGCCCGAGATCGGCGGCCGCACGCTGTGGGCGGATCTGCAGGCGGCCTACGACGGCCTGTCTCGGCCCGTTCAGGAACTGCTGGAGTCTGTGCGCGCCGTGTACAGCGCCTATCCGGGCGACGGCACGCCCGACCGTCCGCCGGTCACCGACACGGTCGAGCATCCCGTGGTGCGCACCCACCGCCACACCGGCCGGAAGGGGTTGTTCCTGAGTTCGTCGGCCCTGCGGCTCACCGGTATCGAACCCGCCGAGGGGCAGGCCCTTCTGCCTTTCCTGCTCTCGCATGCCTCGTCACCTAACTACTCGGCCGGATTCGGCTGGAAGCCGGGTGATTTCGTGATCTGGGACAACCTGGCGACATGGCATTTCGCGGTCAACGACTACGACGGACCACGGGCGTACCGCAAGGTCATCGCCGGTTGAGAGCACCGGCGACCACATTGGACGGCCGGTCGCCGGCGGCATAGGCGTCGATCTGCGCCCGAGCAACGGCCCAAGCCCGTTCCCATGCGCCCTCGGTACTGCCTGCCACGTGCGGGGTCAACAACAGGCCCGGCGCCGACCACAAGGGATGGCCTTCCGGCAGTGGTTCGGGGTCGGTGACGTCGAGCGCGGCACGCAGCCGGCCCAACGTCAGCTCGGCCAGCAGTGCATCGGTGTGCACCGCCCCACCACGGCCGGCGTTCACCACCACCGCACCGTCGCGTAGCTTGCGCAGGAAATCCGCGTCGATCAGTCGATAGGTCGAGTCGTCGGCGGGCAGCATGGCGACCACGACGTCGGCGTGGGGCAGCAGGGCGTCGAGGTCGTCGAGGGTGTGCACGCCGGGGCGGACTCGCCGGCCGACCAGGATCACCTCGGTCTCGAACGGCGCCAACCTGGCCGCAAGGTTCACCGCCAGGTCGCCGGCGCCCAGGATGACCACCCGTTTGCCGATCAGTGTCTCCGTCACCCGGGGCCGCCAGGCGTCGGCAGCCTGCTGATCGCCGAAGTAGGGCAACTCCCGGACGATGGACAGCAGCGCGGCCACCACCCACTCCGCGGACGAACCACCGTGTGCGCCGCGGCCATTGGACAGCAGGACTCCGTCAGGGAGCAGCGGGAGCCACTGTTCGTACCCGGCGTTGAGCGTCTGCACCAGACGCAGTGCCGCAAGCTCGGGGAACCTGGCGCCGACGGCGGGCGCGTTCTCGTACCCGACGACCACGACCGCGGCCTCGCGTCCCTCCTGTGGCCACGGCGCACCCGGCTCGTAGCGGATGGCTTCGAGGTCCGGCGAGTCTCCGATCGCCCGCAGGCCGGTCTCGTCGGGGACTAGTACCTTCACCGGGTTTCCCATGCGCACTCCAATTCGTCGCTGCCCTTCAAAACTGCGCCGACGCGCCGCGTATTTCGTGGGCACGGCCTAGGATTTTCCTGTGGCGACGGTCGAGATCCTGCACAGCCAGCCCCTGGCCGAGGAGATCCTGGAATCGCACCGTTACCGCGCCCACGGCGACGACGCCGGCTTCGATGCCTACAAGGCGCACGTCTACCGCGTCATCAACTTCGCCCGCGCGCTGTCGCCGGATTCCCCGGCACGTGACGACAAACTGGCCGTTGCCGCTGCGTTTCATGACCTGGCCGCCTTCGACACCCTGGACTACCTGGTCCCGTCGATCGTGGCACAGGACGCCTGGTTGCGGCGGACCGGGCGCGACGAGTGGTCCGACGAGCTGGCGGTTGTGGTCGCCGAACATCACCGCTTCTCCAGGTACGGCGCCCCGCGGCCGTACGCGGAACTGGTCGAGGCCATGCGTCGGGCCGACCTGATAGATGTCAGCCAGGGGCTCATCAGATTCGGCCTGTCGAAAACCTTCGTCAATGAGGTCCGCGGCACATTCGACGCCGGCGTCTTCTTCACCCGGGTCATTCCCACCGGGGCGGTGCGTGCCGTGCGCACGCTGCAACCGCTGGGTTTCCTGCGGCCCCGCGACGCGCTGGAACGCTCTGGTCACCGAGGTGCCGATCGCTGAGGAGGCGCGTCACGCGGCGCGCTGCTCCAGCCGGCGCACCCGTGGAATGACGTGCTCGGCGAACCGGCGCATCTCCGACTCGAACGGCTGGAACTGCAGCATGAACAACTCGATGCCGACGCCGCCGAACCGCACGATGCGTTCGGCGACGGTGTCGTAGCTGCCGACGAGGCCGGCGGCGGTCCCACCGTTGGTGCCCACATGCGGGTGTGCGGCAAAGGTCTTGAACATCTCGGCGTTCGGGTCGGCGTTGGACAGCACCGCGTGCGTCTCGGCTGTGTCGCGGCCGGCCAGGTCGAACGCATAGGCCAATTCGTCGGCGGCCTCGCGGTCGGTGTCCCTGGCGATCACGAACGCCGCCAGACCGAAGCGCGCCGGTGCACCCGCGCGGGGGCGCCGTGCGACATCGGCGATCAGGCGGCGCACGTTCTCCTCGGGCTGGCCGTTGATGAACCAGACATCAGCATGGTCAGCCGCCAGTGCGCGGGCCGGTTCCGATTCACCTCCGACGTAGATCGACGGCCGGGACCGGTAGCGGCTCGCGGGCCTGAGCTGGTAGTCGTCCACGTGGAAGTACTTGCCGTGGAACGTGGTTCGAGCGCCCCGGAGCAGTGAGTCGACGACGGTCAGCCATTCGCGGCCGTAGGCATAGCGCTCGTCGTGCTCCAGGAAGGGTAGGCCGGCCCGCGCGATCTCCGGGGCGAACCACGCATTGACGACGTTGATGCCGAACCGGCCGCCGCTGATCTCCTCGATCTGCAGCGCCTGTTTGGCCAGGACCACGGGGTGATACAAGGCGGGCTTGATGGCGGTGATGATCTCGATGTTCGCGGTCACCGCCGCCAAAGCTGCACTGGCGGTCCAGGCTTCGAGCTGGTCGTAGTGATCGCCGGAGGGATTCACCTCGTGCTGGGCCACCAGGGTGGCGTCGAAACCGAGGCGGTCGGCTTCGACGATCTGGTCTCTGTTGCGTGCCCAGGTCGCGTCCACCGGCTCGAGTGGATGCCGTTTCGCACCCCAGGTGCCGTACACCAGCGCCCAGACACCGAATCGCACCGCGGAGGTACTCACCGCCCCAGGCTAGAAATGAGTGGTCGGGGTGAAAACGGTTGCCGTCAGGCTGATTTTCTCAACGAGGATTCTGCTCGCCCGCGTCGACGGCGAACGGCAAGCGGTTCTCCGTCGGTGCCACGGGGCACGTCGCGTAGTCGGTGAACGCGCAGGGCAGGTTCGCCGCCCGGTTGAAGTCCAGCGTCGCCGTGCCGTCCGGATCCGGCGCCGACACAGCGAGGGACCGGACCCCGGCGTAGGTCGTCTTTCCGCTCGTGGCGTCGGTGAACAGCACCTGCAAACCGTCGTCCGCGCCACCGGGACCGCTGAACGCGACGAGTTGCGCTGGAGTGCCTTCCCACTCGAAATCGAGAACCCCCACCGCGTGGTGGTGGTGTTCGAGGCCCTCCACGACGGCACCGGTGGTGACCGTGCGGGACTGCGGGTAGGCGGTGAACGTCCCGCTGAGACGCCATCGTTCGGCGGGAGCGTACGCCGGGATACCCCGGTAGGCGACCAGGTGCGGCGACGCGGGGTCGTGTACGCGCAGCCCCACCCAACCGCTGCGGCGGATGACTTCGATGCGCCGGTCGCCGTCCTCGACGAGCAGTCCCGGCGCCCCCTCTACCGGTTCCAGTCGCTCGGTACCTTCGATGCCGTCGATGTACACCGCGTCCCTGTCGGCACGCCAGTGGCCGGGCAGGTCGGCGACGGCAGCGAATTCATCGGTCAGCCAGTACAAACCCGTCAGGCTCACCCAGCCCAGTGGTTGCCCGTAGTAGTGCTCGCGGTCGGCGTGCCACCGGTCCCAGGCGGCAGCGAAGGTATCGGTGGCGCTCGTCATGGCGTTGCTCCTCGTATCGATGAAAAGTATTACAGTGCAACAGGATTACGGGTCGCCGCCAATGGACGGCTGGGGATCTCGGCGCGCAGCGCCGGCGCGATATCGCTCTGGAACAGTTCCAGGCTGCGGCGTTTCTGGGTCGGGCTGACCCCGTCGGTGTCGGCGCTGAGGTGGATGACCTCATGGCCGAGTTGGGCGTGGTAACGGCCGACCTTGTCGATCACCTGCTGCGGGCTGCCGATCAGCGCTGAACTGCGGTCGACGAAATCCTCGATGGATTCGAAGACCACCGGCAACCCGGCGCGCCGGGCGAACGCGAGTCTGGCCTCGAACGCAGGCCGGAACTCGCGCACCGCCTGCTGGGAGTCGGACGCGATGTGGAAACCCGCGGTGCCGGCACCGACCAGTGCCTCCTCGGGGCGACGGCCATAGAACGCCCATCGTTGCCGGTAATGCCGGATCAACGCGGCGTAGGTCTCGATCGGGTAGGTGACGTTCGCCGAGAAGACCGGATCGCCGTGCCGGGCGGCGAGGTCGACCGACTCCTCGCTCGTGGCGCTGCCGTGCCAGATCCGGATCTTGTGCTGGAGTGGTCGGGGCAATGCCTTGGCGGCCAACAGGTCCGGGCGGAACCGGCCCGACCAGGTCACCTCATCGCTGTCCCAGAGTGCGCGGAACAGCTCATAGCCCTCGCGGTTGCGGTCCCATTGATCGGCTGTGGTGACGTGGAACAACTCGGCCTGTGCGGCGCCATTGCCTTTGCCGATGATCAGCTCCAGGCGTCCGCCGGACAGATTGTCGAGGGTCGAGTAGTCCTCGAACGCGCGCACCGGATCCAGCAGGCTCAAGGTGGTCACCCCGGTGAACACGCCGATGCGCGAGGTGCGGGCTGCGATGTTGCTGAGCACGACGGGCGGGGATGAGGAGAGGAACGGGTCCTCGTGCCGCTCGCCGACTGCGAACCCGTCGTACCCGAGGTCCTCGGCAAGGACCGCCGACTCGACGACATCCTGCAATCGTTCAGCCGGGCTCTTCTTCTCGCCGGTCACCGCATCGGGGTGATGCGCGATGAGGGTGAGCAGTAGAAACTTCACCGGGCCGGCTCCGTCAGTCGTCGCAGAAGTATCCCGACCAACCCGGCGGTGCGTGGATTCATTCCCCGGCCGCCATGCACCGAACGGTTACAGAAGTCCAGTCGAGACACCCTGGTTGCGATCACCGGGATTCGGGCGGACGGCACCGCAGAGTGTAGGGAACCGGTCGTTGGCAACCCCCGTGATCCGGCATCCCGCCTCCGGTTCGGGGTGAGAAACAGCGCCGACGTCAATTATTGGCGGCCCCGATGGGCGTGCGGTCATTCGACTGGCAAACCGCTGACAGGTTTGCTCGGGCCGATCTTCGGGAATGAAAAGACGGCACACGATTTGCCTAAGGGGGTAATCACGGTGCCGAATGCATCGATACAAAATGAGGAGTTGTACCGGGACCTGCGTGAGGAGGGGGACTCCAAGGAGAAAGCGGCGCGGATCTCCAACGCCGTTGCATCACGCGGAGCGTCCTCGGTAGGCAGGAGAGGCGGCCGGTCCGGCAGCTACGACGCTTGGACGGTGGCGGAGTTGCGCAAGCGCGCCAAGGAACTCGGGCTGTCCGGATACTCCAATTTGTCCAAAGACAACTTGATCACCAAGTTGCGCGAATACTAGGAGTCATCGGCTGGGGCGCACCGTCAGCATTTGCGAAGAGACCCCGATGGGGCCGGTCTCGTAGTGAATCACGCTGTGGGTCAAGCCGGTTCCGGTGGCGCTGACCGACGCCGTGGTGTCGAAGCCGAGCCATTCACCTGTGGGCTCGGCGAACAGGTGGGCGGTGAGGTCGATGTTCGGGAACGCGACGTCGGCCGGGTTCATCCGGACCGCAAGGCCGTTGGCGATGTCGAGTAGGCCGATGGCGCGAGCTGTCGGGCTTACGGCTTCGCCTTCGATCAGCCGGACATCGGTACGGACCCAGGCGGTGGCGCGGCCCGGCCACCCGCAGCCCGTCGGACCGGCGGGCGTCGCGATCGACCTCGACCGCGTGCGCCAGCAGACCAAGCGACGGCGCGATGTGTTGTTCGGAGATGTTCCATGCCCCACCGGTGTGATCGGTCGCCTGATACATCGTGTCGTCGAGTCGGTGGAAGTAATGCACCCGACGATCATCACCCAAGTGAGCTACCGGAAGCTGTAGCCGCCATCCGGGAACAGCGTGGAACCGGTGGTGCCCGTGTTCAGCAACAGGTAGGCGGCGGCCTGCGCGACCTCGTCCTCGGTGACGGCCCGGCCCAGCACCGACTGCGCGCCGAAGAACTCGAATGCAGCACTGCGTACGGCGGGATCCTTGTGGTTCCACAGATTTCCGTCCACCGTGCCGGGGGCGATCGCGTTCACCCGCACGGGCGCGAGCTCGAATGCCAGCCCGCGGGCCAAGCCCTCGATGGCCGCGTTGGCGGCGACGTAGGCGGGCGCACTGCCCGCCGGGCGGATGCTGGCCGCACCCGACATCAGCACCACTGCTGCGTCGGCGGCGAGGTGGGGCAGTGCCGTCTTCACCACCCGGTATTGGCCCCAGAACTTCGAATCGAACGGGGTGGCGGCCTCCTCGACCGACAAATCCGACAACGACCCGGTGACGTAGGTCGCCGCGGTGGTGAACACCCCGTGCACCACCTCCAGTGCACCGAAGAACTCGTCGAGGCTGCTCTGGTCAGCGGTGTCGACGACCCGCGCCCGTGCGCCGCCACCCAACTCGGCGGTGGCGGCCGTCAGCTTGTCGGCGGTGCGGCCACCGAGGACGACGGTTCCGCCTGCGGCGCTGATCAGCCGCGCGGTGGCCAGCCCGATACCCGACGCTCCGCCGATGAGCACGATCGTGCGGCCGGTGAACGCGGTCGCGGACAACAACGATGTCGAAGTCACGCGGCGACGCTAGCCGTGGCCCTGCAACACGGCCGGTGGCGCGGTGCTGCGCGGTGGCCCGGCCACGGCTTTTGGTTTCGCCCAAGTAGAGGCAAATGCAGCAGGATGGGCGGTATGGGCCTGATCCCGATACCGAGAGCCGAACTCACCGACGAGGACGTGGCGGGTGCGCTCGGGCGCGCCGTGACCCTGATCGACCTCATCTTGGACGTGCTGGCCGAAGCAGATCCACTTGGGGTGCGGCCCCGGTTGGGCTGCGTCGACCTGCCGGGGACCAAGGCGTGGGATGACAAGGACCGGACCGCGCGCATCCGCTGGTGGGTGCGGCGGGTCGGCGCTCTGGACACCGTGCTGGTGGCGTTCCCCGGACTGTTGGGTGTGATCGCCGACCGGCTGCCGATCCAGGATCTGTTCGGGTTCGCCAATCAAGCCATCGTGTTGTGCGCGGTCGCTCGCGAGTACGGCGTCACCGACACGTCCACCCGGGTGCGGATGCTGGCGGCGATTCTGTGCGCCCGCGACCTCACCGACGGTCCGGATCCGGCGCCGGCTCAAGAGCCCGGCTGGTCGCAGATGTCGCTGGCCCGCAAGCTGTGGCACCTGGTGGGCATCCTGAACGCCATCGGTGCGGAGCTCGGCAAGCGCCCGCATCCGCGCGGCCTCTTCCGCTACCTCGGCATGCTGCCCTGGTTGGGTGCGATCGCCGACTATCTCGGTGAGTACGGCGCCCTGGTGCGCGCCGCCGCGGCGGGCGAAGCATGGCTGGCCGCATCCGCCGACACGGTCGGGTCAGCTGCCCGTCAGTAGCGGCTGCGGAGCGGTCTGCGCCCGGGGCGCCACGCTGCGGCACGCCGCGATGGACAGCCCGCCGATCGCGAAGCACAGCACGGCGTACCAGAGACTGCCCACCGGATCGCCTGCCGAGGTCACCCCGTCGGTCGCACCGAAGTAGGCGGGCAGCGCCGCCGCCCACAGCACGGCCATGACGGCCAGGTACACCGCGGCGTAACCGAGGATCAGCGGGTTGGCATGGCTCGCACCGGTTTTGCGCAGGGATCTCCACTGTCCGATCAGCACCGGGACCGCGACGACGGTGAGCGCAACCAGTTCGAGGGCGTACACGACACCACCGATGTCGGTGCTGTCGGTGAGTTTGCCGACCACCGTCGCGGGCAGCGGCAACAGCACGGTGCCGATCGACGCCAGCACACCGACAACCACAGTGCGCACGAGGATCTGGAGTCCGGTGAAGTTCCTGCCGGCGTCGACGTGGCGGCCTACGAACAACTGCACACAGAACGCCAGCGACATCGGCCACAGCGCGGCGAACACCACGACGCTGGGCAGTGGCACCGAGTCGAAGAAGGGCTGATTCATCGGATGGTCCAGAGTCCACTCCCACCAACGCAATTGCGGACCGAGGTGATCGAAGATCTCGTAGAAGGCGTGATGGACGAAGCCCACGCAGATGGCGCCGACGAGAACGCCCCTCCGCTGGAACACCCCGAGGATGCGCACGATCTCGAACGCGACGGTGGCCATCATCGGATAGATCGCGATGATGTACAGCGGCAGCCGGCCCCAGAGGAAGTCGACGCTGAACACGTTGTGCGCGAACATCGTGTCCACGTATTCGCCGATCCCGAACTGCGCCGGGAAGTACAGCGGCGGCTCCACGATGAGCAGATAGGCGATGGCGCCGAACCAGAGCACCACGTTGGTCGGGTCGTTGTGCCGGCGCCACCGGTTGACGGCATACACCAATGACAGGATCGCCCCGGAGATCACGACCAGCTCGAGCACCGGGAGGGTCCAGTTCTCCAGATTCAGCGGGTTGCGGAACGAGACCAGGCCGCCCATCTGATCACACGAGAAGCCCAGGCGCGCAGCCAGACCGGCGAACGTCGCCGCACACAGATCAGACATCGGCGGAGGCCTTGGTGGCCGTGTACCACTTCGTCACGTCATATCCCTCGTCGTAGCGTTTGAACCATTCGGCGGCCAGCACCGGCAGGTTCTCGTGGGTGGGGTCGTGCCCCGGGATCTGGCTGCGCACGATTCCCGACAGCGCGGTCAATGATTCCCGCAGTCCCAGCCCGGCGAAGGCGTTTTCGAAAGGCCCGTAGTCGGGGATCCGGCCCATCTTCTTGAGCAGCGTGTTCTTCTTGGCTTCCAGAGCGAAGGCCGACAGTGCGTCGACCTTGCGGACTTCCAGCGGGATGTGTTTGTTGAAACCTTCGCAGGCCATCCGGACCACGGCCAGCACGTGTTTGAAGATCGACGGCGCCACCCGCATCCGGTACCACGGCTCGTTCACCAGACCGTTGTAGATGATCAGGGCCGAGCTGCGGTGCTCGACCTCTTCGACGAAGTGCCACAGGAACAGCGAGGCCACCCTGTCATCGCCCGGGGCGAACAGCGTCGAATCGTTGTCCAGCATCAGCTTGAACACCGGCGTGAAGGTGGCCTCCAGGTCGGCAGTGTAAGCCAGCCGGTACTTCAGCGATTTGTGTTCGACCAGGTCGTCGAAGGCGGCGATGACCTCGTCGAGGGTTTCCTTGAGCGCCGGGTAGGCCTTGATCAGCCCGCGGGCGTGCTGGCGATGGGCCATCGAATGCTGACCCTCCTGGCGCACGAACGCGTCGGCCTCCTCGGCGATCACCGGATCGGTGAGGAGAGGTTTGGCCTCGGCCATGGTGGTGACGATCATCTTCTCGAACGCGATGGCCAGGAAGGACACCGCGTTCGCCATCGCGGAGAAGGCCGGATTGGTCTGGTTCCAACAGAAGGGCACGTCGTAGTCGGCGAACGCGAACCGCATCTTGCGTACTTGTAGATCCGTCATGGGCCACCTCGTTGTAATCATACAAATAGATCGTCGGTTGTATGTTGACACCGAGGGGTGCGGACCGTCAATGCCGGTGCTCCAGCGAGATTGCGCTGACGGTCGTGGATTGCTCGGTTTCGGCGAGATTCACGACCCTCAGCGCAATCTCGTCGGAGCCTCCACGACGGGGTGCCGGGATATCCTGCGGTTCGTGCAGAGGACCGATCATGGCGCGTAGGCGCGGTTGGGGCGGCGAACCACCACGCACCGACGACGAGGCGACCGCCCGCATCGTCGACGCGGCCGTGCGGCTCATCGCGGAAACCGGCAAGGGCATCAGCATCGCCGACGTCGCGGCGTCACTCGGTGTCATCCGGCAGACGGTCTACCGGTACTTCCCGACGGCCGACGCGCTGATGCACGCCGCGGCCATCGCCTCGGTGGACGGATTCCTGGACCGGCTGGCCGGCGCGGTCAGCGGTATCGCCGACCCGGCGGAGGCGATGACCGAAGGGATGCTCTTCACCCTCGAAGAGGTGGCCCGGATCCCGCATCTGGCGATCCTGTTGTCCGAGTCGTACGAGAACGCGCGGCCGAGCAGCATGGCATCCGACGAGGCGCAGGACTTCGGGATGCGGATGATCAACCGGTTCGATGTCGACTGGGCCGGCCACGGGTATGACGACGCGGCCCTTCAGGAATTGGTGGAGTTCACGCTGCGGGTCATGCTGTCGTTCTTCGTGGCGCCCAATCCGGCCACCCGGTCACGAGAAGAGTTGCGCCGCTTCATCAAACGGTGGCTGGGTGGCACCATCTCGGCGCAGAGCTAGAGCTAGAGCGACCGGGCCCGTGCCGCCGCGGCGAGCAGTGTGTCGGCGAGGCGGGCGGTGGCCGGGGTCATCTGCTCGACCGGCGGTGAGGCGAGGTACACCTGCCAGGTCACCGGGCTCGCCAGATCGACGGCGTGCAGGCCGGGGAAGCGCACCGCCTCGCAGCGGGGCATGAACGTGGTGCCCAGTCCGTTGCTCACCAGTTCGGCGATGGCGGCGAACCCGGCCGGCACCTCGTACTGGGTCTGCGCGCGCACCCCGGCGGCGTGAAAGGCGTTGTCCACCAGTCGTCGCAGGCCGAAATCGGGTGGGAAGCCCACGAGCTCCTCGTCGGCCAGATCGGCGATGTCCAGGCGCGTCGCGCCGGCCCGGGGGTGGTCGGGACGGCACACGAAAGCCATCGGTTCCTCGAACAACAACCGCAGGTCCAACTGTGCCGGGAAGCGGTTGGGCATGGACACCAGGGCCAGGTCCAGTGAGCCCTCGGTCAACGCGGCCAGGTACGCAGAGGCGCCACTCTGACTGAGCCGCAACCGAAGCCGCACATGCGGGTGGGCCCGGTGGAATTCGCCGAGCGCTCCGGCGACATCGAGTGGGCCGAATGAGATCAGCGATCCGAACTCGACGGTGCCGGTCAATGATCCGCGGAATTCGCCGACCGACTCGGTCGCGGTCTTGGTCGCCCGCAACACGTCGAACGCATGCACCCGGAAGCGCTCACCTGCGGCGGTGAGGGTGATCTGCTGGCGACTTCGGTCGAACAACTGAACGCCGAGTTCGCGCTCGAGCTTGGCAACCGAAGTCGACAGGGCCGATTGCACGACGTGGGCGCGTTCGGCGGCCCGGGTGAAGCTCAGTTCGCCGGCGACCGCGACGAAGTGTTCGATCTGGCGCAACTCCATATCTGCACCATAGATGACTTCAATTGAAAAGAATCGTTGGACGTGATGATGCGTGGCGGGTCAGATGAACTCATGCCCGTCATCACCTCGATCGCCCCGGCCTACGACTTCATCGTCTGCGGTGCCGGCACCTCAGGGTCCGTCGTTGCCCGTCGGCTCGCGGAAAACCCCGCGGTGTCGGTGCTGCTCCTCGAAGCGGGCGGCGATGACAGGGTGCCCAGTGTCAGCGCGGCCGATCAATGGCCGCGCAACCTGGGCAGTGCACGCGACTGGGCCTTCTCGGCCGTACCCAGCGCCCACGTCAACGGCCGGTCGGTGCCACTGTCGATGGGCAAGGTGCTCGGCGGCGGCTCGAGCATCAACCTGATGGTCTGGGCGCGCGGGCACAAGAGCGACTGGGACTACTTCGCGTTCGAGTCGGGTGACCCGGCCTGGGGATACGACGCGGTGCTCGACATCTACCGGCGGATCGAAGACTTTCACGGTGCACCCGATCCCGGTTATCGCGGCACCGGCGGGCCGGTCTACGTCGAACCGGCCCCCTGGCCGAACCCGCTGGCGCCCGCGACCGTCGAGGCAGCAGCCGCCGCCGGCATCCCGACCTATGAGAATCAGAACGGCCGCATGATGGAGGCCGCGTCGGGCGCGGCCATCACCGATATCCGGGCGCGGGCGGGACGGCGCGAGTCGGTGTTCGGCTCCTATGTGGCGCCCGTGCTGCATCAGCCCAACCTGAGTGTCGTGACCGGAGCCCTGGTCACCCGGCTCACCTTCGACGGTGGCCGGGCCACCGGGGTGGAGCTGGTGCGCAACGGCCGTCCGCACCAGGTGACCGCCGCCGCCGAGGTGGTGCTGTCGCTGGGAGCCATCAACACGCCGAAAGTCTTGATGCACTCCGGTGTCGGCGCCGAAGCCGACCTGGACCGGGTCGGGGTGCCGCTGCGGATGCACCTGCCTGGCGTCGGGCACAACCTGCAGGACCATCCCGGCTTCGACTGCGTGTGGGAGTACCGCGAACCGCTGGCGCCGCGCAACAATGCGTCGGAAGCCACCTACTTCGCCACCAGCTCGGCGCGGATGGAGGCCCCCGACCTGCAGACCTGCCAGGCCGAAGTGCCCAAGTCCAGCGTCGAGAACATCGCGCGCTTCGGGTTGCCGGAGGCGGGGTGGACGCTGTTCGCCGGGGTGGTGCGACCGAAGAGCCGGGGGCACATAGCACTTCGGTCGGCGAACCCGCTCGACCCCGTCGACATCCACGCCAACATGCTGTCCCACCCCGACGACGTCAAGGCCGCGGTGGCCGCGGTGACTCTGTGCCGCGAGATCGGCAACTCCGCCCCGCTGCGGCCATTCACCCGCCGCGAGGTCATGCCCGGTAACCTCACCGGTCCGGATCTGGAACACTTCGTCCGTGATGCGGCATCGAGCTACTGGCATCAGACCTGCACCGCCAAGATGGGCCGGGACGCGATGTCGGTGGTCGACGCCCGACTCAAAGTCTATGGACTTCAAGGTATCCGGATCGCCGACGGTTCGATCATGCCCCGGGTGACCACCGGGAACACCATGGCGCCCTGCGTCGTCATCGGCGAACGCGCCGCCGACCTCATCAGAACGGAGCACGGATTGTGAACGGGATCAGCCGCCGGAACTTCGCTCGGCTCACCACGGTCGCCGCGGGCGCGCTGACCGTCGCCGCCTGCAGCACCGCACCAGAGGGCACGGCCGCCCCGGCCGGTCCGCCGGCCGCGCCGAGGCACCCGCTCGGCGCGGTCAAGCAGATCGACGCAGGCGAACTGAACGTCGGCTACGTCGAAGCCGGTCCGGCCGACGGCCAACCCGTGATCCTGCTCCATGGCTGGCCCTACGACATCCACAGCTACGCCGATGTCACCGATACCCTTGCCGGCCAGGGGTTCCGGGTGATCGTTCCGTTCGCCCGCGGATTCGGGTCCACCCGGTTCCGCTCGGCGGACACTGTGCGCAACGGACAACAGTCGGCCCTCGCCCACGACGTGATCGACCTGATGGATGCCCTGCAGATTCCCACCGCCATCCTCGGTGGCTACGACTGGGGTGGCCGCACCGCCAATGTCGTTGCCGCCCTGTGGCCCCAACGCGTGACCGGACTGGTTGCCGTCAGCGGCTACATCGTCGTCAACCTGGCGGCCAACCTCGCGCCGTTGCCACCCAAGGCCGAATACGGCTGGTGGTACCAGTACTACTTCGCCACCCCGCGCGGCGAGCTCGGCTACCGGGAGAACACCAAGGACTTCAACCGGCTCATCTGGCAGAACGCCTCACCGCTCTGGCATTTCGACGACGCCACCTACGACCTGTCCGCCGCCGCGTTCGACAACCCCGACCACGTCGCCATCGTGATCCACAACTACCGGTGGCGCCAGAGCCTGGCCCCCGGCCAGGCCCGCTACGACGACGATGAACGACGGCTCGCCCACAAGCCGCCGATCACCGTCCCCACCATCACCATCAGCAGCGACTTCGACGGAGCCGCCAAGGACGGCGCGGGGTACCGCGCGCAGTACACCGGCCGTTACGAGCACCGGGTGCTCGACGGTATCGGCCACAACGTGCCGCAGGAAGCACCCGACCAGTTCGCTGCCGCGGTCAGCGATGTGCGCCGGATGGGCTGAGCCAGGCCGCGATATTGCGCACGTAGTCTTTGAAGATGTCCAGGTGAGCGGGATCGTCCTTGATCTCGCAGCCGGGTACTTCGGTGACGAAACTCGGCGCACCACTGCCGATATCCCAGTTGTAGTCGGCGAAGTGGTGGAAGGTCGACGCGGCCAGGGCGCGGCCCAGGCCCGGTTCGCCGTCCAGTGCCACCGCGAGGTTGAACCGCCGGCCCGTGGTGGCGCTGCGCCCCCGGGCGACCACCCGCGCGCCCGGCACCTCGGCGGACACCAGACCCTCGTGCGGGTGGGCAGGGAACCATTCGATGCATCCGCTGGTGGTCCGGGCGGTGCTCAGCAATTCGTGGGCGACTCCATCGACCAGCACCGGCTGGTAGTCGCCGTTGGAACCGGAATGATAGTTGGGCCAGGATATCTCGGGATTGTCGAGGTCGTCGCACATGGTGCCGGGATCGATGCTCGCATCGTGGAACCGGTTGACCGCTCCCAGCGATCCGAGCCCACGCAGGCGGCTGCCGAGCTCCTGGTGGTCGCGCGCGGTGAGCACGCCACCGCCGCCCCGGCGGAACCGCAGGATGGCGGCGCACTCGGCGGGGGTGAGGCCGTCACCCGTGTCGACGGCCATCAGCCACAGTTGGTCGAAGCCGAGCTCGTCGACGTGCGCGAGCACCGGATCCTCGGCGCCGCCGGACCGATTGCGGGCCAGCACCTCGTGCCCGGCTGCCCGCAACTCGTCGGTCAGCTTGGCGAACCGCGAGATGTCCCAGTCGTCGACGTGGGCCGGGATCGTCGTCTGCAGAAGGATTCTGGACATCGGATGCTCACTCGTGCCCCGGTGCGGCGGGCACACGCCGGTGCGCCCGCGCGGCCAGCTCGTCGTCGTCGACCAGGGTGAGCATCGGCTGGCCGGGCACACACAGCATGGTGACCAGGAACCGGCTCCTGATATCGGAGCGGTTGTTGGCATCCGAGTAGTGGATGATGTCACCGCCCGGCTCCCAGAACGCCTCGCCGGCCCGGATCACCCGCGGCGGCTCGCCTTCGAGTTCGAACAACATCTCGCCTTCGAGCATGTAGCCGAACGCCGGTCCGCTGGGATGCTTGTGCGGTGGGGCACCGGCACTGCCCGGCGGGTACTCGATGACGACGGTCATCGCATGTGCGCCGTCGGGGATGAACGGGGGCATCACTTCTTGCACCACGGTCAGGGCATCTTCCCAGCCCGGGTCATACGTCTTCGTCATGAAAAGCTCCTTCGTCAGATTGCGCTGCCGCCGCCGTCGGCGTGCAGGGTGGAACCGGTGATGAAACTGGCGCGGGGCGAGGCGAGGAACAGCACCGCCTGCGCGATCTCCTCGGGTGCGGCAGTACGCCCCAGCGGAAGGGAGCGGCCCAGCTCCTCGTTGGTGTCACCCCATGCCGCTTGCACACCTTCGGTTCTGGTGGGTCCGGGTGCCACGCTGTTCACCCGTACGCCGCTCGCGCCGAACTCGGCGGCCCAGGTTCGGGTCAGCGACTCCACCGCCGCCTTGGACGCGCTGTAAGCCGACGCGCCGGGCACCCCTTTGGTGGCGACCATCGTGGTGACGTTGACGATGCTGCCCCGCCGACGGGCGAGCATGCCGGGAACCAGGCCGGCGGTGAGAAAGTACAGCCCCCGGACATTGGTGTCGAAAGTCCGCTCGAACGGGCCGATCTCCTGGTCGACGGTCAGGGCGGCGGGAAACCCGGCGGCGTTGTTGACCAGGATGTCGATGTCACCGGCCTGGTGCACAAGCGCTTTCACCGATTCGCTGTCGGCCAGGTCGGTGCGGACGAAGCGGGCACCGATCTGCGCCGCGGCGGCATTACCGCGGTCGGCGTCGCGGCCGCTGATGATGACCGACGCGCCCTCCGTGACGAGCAGCCGGGCGGACGCCAGCCCGATTCCGGCGGTGCCCCCGGTGACCAGAGCTGTCTGGTGTGCGAGTTCCATTTCTCTCCTACGCGATTCGCTGCTCGAGGGGCGTCAGCGACGTGCGCAGACGCTGGCGGCCACGGGACACCCGCGACATCACGGTGCCCATCGGGATATCCATGATGGCGGCGGTCTCGGCGTAGGTGTAGCCCTCGACATAGGCGTAGAACATCGCCTCGGTGAAACCGTCGGGCAGTTCGGCGAGGGCCTCGGTCAGTGCAGGGTCGGGCAGGGTGGCGAGCACCACCGCTTCGGCGGAACGCAATCCACCCGGCTGATGGGTGGCGGCGCGGGCCAGGTCCCGGTCGGTGATTTCCTCCACCGCGACCTCGGCCGGGCGCCGCTGCTTGCCACGGTGATTGCTGACCCACCGGTTGTACATGATCCGGAACAGCCACGCCTTGAGGTTGGTGCCGGCCCGGAACTTCCGGAATCCGGTGTAGGCGTGCAACAGCGTGTCCTGCAACAGGTCCTCGGCGTCGGCCTCGGTACGGGTCAGCCGGCGGGCGCCGCGGTGCAGCACGTCGAACAGTGGCCGGGTCTCGTTGGCGAAACGTGCCGCGAGTTCGGTGTCGGATTCGAGTGTGTCGGGTACAGCTGTCAGCGTCAGGAGCGTGTTCATGCCTACCTCCGGGTGAGTGGGTTCTCAGGTCTGGAACCAGCCTCATCCGTGGCCGTGCGTGGCGGACCCTTGAAAGTCCGTAGTCCGTAGTCGGGGGACCGGGGTCAGCTGCTCCAGGGCAGGGTGCGCAGCTGCTTGCGGGAGGAGATCGCGAGCTTCACGAACACCTTGCGCAGGTGCCATTCCACCGTGTGGGTGCTGATGAACAGCTGCGCACCGATCTCCTGGTTGGTCAGCCCGTCACGAGCCAGCCGGGCGATCTGCTCTTCCTGGGCGGTCAGCTCGTCGCCGGAACCGACGGGCTGTTTGCGGACCTTCTCGCCGCTGACATTGAGCTCGCGGCGCGCCCGTTCGGCGAAACCGTGGGCACCCATCGCGGTGAACAGCTCGTGGGCGGCGCTGAGCTGCTTGCGCGCATCGGCGCGACGGTTCGCGCGGCGCAGCCACTCGCCGTAGGACAGCCGGGCCCGGGACAGATGCAGCGCGATATCGGCGCGCTCCAGCCGTTCGATGGCCTCGACGAAGGCGTCCTCGGCGGCGTCGTTGTCGGCGAGGAGTGCCTGTGCCGCCGCAACGGCGCCCAGCCCCCAGTCGGTGCCGCTGGCGCCGGCGCGTTCCTCGAACTTCGGCAGGGCCGCGGCGGCGGCGTCCCGGTCACCGGCGTGCACGGCCGCCTCGATGAGTTCGTACAGGCACCACCCGTAGAAACCCAGGTCTTCGTATTCGCAACACCGGCGGGCCTCGGCCAGCGCCTCGTCATACCGGCCGAGGCCGTTGTAGAGCACGGCCGTGCTGAACCCGGCCAACCCGAGCAGCCGGCCCTCGCCGCGGGCCGTGCCGTCGGAGGCCGCGGCCTCGATGATGCCCTGGGCTTCGGCGACGGCGCCTCGCCACGCCGCCAACATCAACGTGTGGTACCGGACCGGGGCGTAACCCATCGACGCGGTGATCGTCTTGGATTCTTCGATCAGCCTTGTGGCCGAATCGAATTCGCCGCGGTAGAAATGCACCCCGGCCCGATACCCGAGTGCGGGCGGCAAGGCTGCCAACGCCCCCGCGTCCCGCGCGCGACGCACGGTATCGGTGGCGATGCGTTCGAGCACCTCGTCATCCCACATCTCGTGGGCGGCGGATTCCTGCGCGATGGGGAACGGCCAGTACAACCACTGCCCGGCGTGCTCCTGGGCGTGCGCGTTCCAGAGCTCAAGTGCCGCATGCAAATCCGCTGAGCCCGCACCGGGGCCGTCGATGATCCGGGCCGACATTCCGCGCAACAGGTAGTCGACCGGCCGGTGCAGCTGCGTCATCCCGCCGACCGCTGTCAGGCCGGCCTCGGCGATCTCGGTGAGCAGGCCCGGCGCGCCGAGGCGCCCGGCATACATCGCCGCGGTCAATGCCTCCAGATACGTTTCCCTGGCCAGCTCGTCGTCGAGGTGCCGCAAACCGTTGGCCGCATCGAGCAGCTGCGCGGCAGCCGTACCGACCAGGGGAGCGCCGGTCGATTTCGCCCGGCTGCGGACGAAGTCCATCTGTGCCCGCATCCGGCCGACCTGGGCCCGTTGCAGGGCCGACAACGAGCCGGCTTCCGCCAGTGACAGGAGCTCATAGGCGGCCTCCGGCGCGGCCGCATCGCGTTTGGTCTGTGCCGCGGCGATCGCCCGGGACCCACGCAATTCCGGATCCAGGGTGAGCACCGCGGAACGCTCCAAAAATGCTGCCGCCGCGGCGATTCCACCCCGGCTCTGGGCGCGGTCGGCAGAGGCCTCGAGCTCGGCCGCCACCGTGTCGTCGGGACCGGTGGCGGCGCTGGCGGCGTGCCATGCCCGGCGGTCTGGGTCGGCCACCGCGTCGGTCGCCGCGGCGAGGGCGCCGTGCACGGCCCGGCGGTCGACGAGGTCGGCGGCGCGGTACGCGGCCGAACGCATCAGCGGATGGTGGAACCGCATCCGGTGCCCGAACTCGATGATCCCCGCCGCCTCGGCCGGTACCAGCGCGTCCACCGGAATGCCCAACCGTGCGGCTGCCCGCAGGAACAGTGCCGCATCACCCACCGGTTCGGAGGCGGCGACCAGCAGCAACCGTTGAGTGTCGTTGGGCAGGGCGGTGATCCGCGAGACGAATCCGGTCTCGATCGCCGCGGTCGACGATCGTTTGCCCGCGATCCAGAACCCGCCCGCCAACTCGGTGGCGGTTGCGGTGCGCGGCACGTCGACCAGGGCGAGCGGCAGACCGCGCGTCTCCGCCACGATACGGTCGCGGACCAGCGGGTCGATTCCGCCGAGCATCACCGATTCCAGCAGTTTCCGGGCGTCGGCATCGGAGAGACCGGTGACCATGAGTTCGGGCAGACCGGACAGCAACTCGCCGTAGCCGTCGCGGATCGCGAACACCATGGCCACCCGCTCGGCCAGCAGTCGGCGCGCCACGAACGCCAGCGTCTGCACCGACACCTGGTCGAGCCACTGGGCATCGTCGATCAGGCAGAGCAGCGGCCGGTCCTCGGCGGCCGCCGCGAGCAGACTCAGCACGGCGAGCCCGACGAGAAACCGGTCCGGGGTCGGGCCGACGCCGTATCCGAACGCCACCGAAAGGGCGTCGCGTTGCGGGTCGGCCAGCATGCCGAGGTGACCCATCAGCGGCGCGCACATCTGCTGCAGGCCGGCGAACGCCAGCTCCATGTCCGACTCGACGCCGGCCACCTGGATGATCTGGAAATCGGTTGCGGCCGAGGACACGTGGCCGAGCAGCGCGGTCTTACCGATGCCTGCTTCACCACGTAGCACCAAGGTCTGGCCGGCCCCGGAGCGCACCTGGGTGACCAGGTCCGTCAGCGCCGTGCATTCACGGCTGCGGCCATGCAGCGCCACCCCCGGTGCCCCCGCTTGCCTCGCCATCGCCACCACCGCGTCTCTAGATTCGATCTTGAATGCTAGCGAGCGGCTCAGCCGTCGATGAAGGTGACCGTCTCGGCGAGCGGGGCGCGGCCCGTTCTCGGGAGGGCACGGGCCTCGTCCTCGTAGCCGATCGACATGCCGCAGAACAGGACCAGCTCCGGTGGCGGGGACACGACGTCCGCCACGGTTGCCCGCACCTGCGACCACGCCATCTGTGGGCAGCTGTGCAACCCTTCGCCGCGCAGCAGGAGCATCACCGTCTGCAGGTACATCCCGGCGTCGGCCCACTGCGCGGGACCGAGGCCGCGATGGAGATAACAGAACAACGCGACCGGTGCCCCGAAGCAGTTCCAGTTCTCGACGGCCGCGCGCTGGCGGGCCTCCCAGTCCTCCCGTTCGATGCCGAGCGCGCTGTAGCGTTCCCGGCCGAATGCGGCGCGGCGCTCGTGGTAGATCGACGGCATCGCCTGCGGGTACATGTCGTACTCGCGGTCGTCCCAGGCGATTCCGGCCGTCACGCGTTCGACGGCTCGCTTCTTGAGTTCTGCGAGCGGCGCACCCGTCACCACATAGATGGTCCACGGCTGGATGTTGGAACCCGACGGAGCGGCACCCGCCGCGGACAGGACGTGGCGCACTGTCTCGGGCGGGACCGGCTGGTCGGTGAAGCCGCGTACCGCATGCCGGCTGGTGACCGCTTCGTAAATGTCCACGGCCGTATCACTTTCGGTGCCGAGTGGCCGCGTGCTCAAGCACCCAGTCGGCGAAGCGGGTCTCGAAGAAGGTCGCACCGGGGGCCGGCACCAGGGTGTCGTCCTCGATGTCGATGCCCCAGTACGTCGCGGCCGGATCGGTGACCACGGAGCGCTGGTCCCCGTGCGCGGTGAGGGCGGTCCGGATCAGATCTGGCAGCGTGAAGCGTTCCGGGCCGCCGATCTCAACGATGCCGTTGACCGGGTCGCCGAGTGCGGCGACCGCGACACCTTCGGCGACGTCCACCGCAGCCATCGGCTGAATTCCTTTGGCCGGCAACCGGACCGCACCGTCCACGGTCGCGGAATCGGCGATGGTGTCCAGGAATTCGAAGAACTGGGTGGCGCGGACGATGGTGTAGGGGATCGGCCCGGCGTCGATGAGCTTTTCCTGGGTCAGCTTCGCGTCGAAGTACCCGCTCTGCTGGGCCAGCGTCGGCGTACCGACCACCGACAGCACGACATGGTGACCGACCCCGGCCGCCGCCTCGGCGGCCAGCAGATGGATGGTGGATGTGGTGAAGAAGTCCAGCGCCGGCCCGTCTTCGAAGGTGGGTGAGTTCGAGACATCCACCACGACCGCCGCGCCGGTGAGCGCGTCGGCCAGTCCTTCGCCGGTGACGGCGTTCACCCCGGTCCGGGGCGACGCCGCGACGGCGTCGTGACCGTGTTCGGCCAAGGCGTGCACCAACTTCGACCCGATCAGGCCGGTTCCGCCGATGACGACGACGCGCATGATGTCCCTCTCGTGTGGGTTTCCGCTTCTGCAAGCCAGAACGGATACCGCCACGAGAATTCATCCCCGTTCAGATTCCCGGGTCGCTGCGCTCCACCCCGCCGAGATCAGAAGACGCGGACCTGTCCTTCGAGGGCGGGGACGGTGTCGGGGAGTTTGTAGGTGTTGATGCCGTTGCGGAACATGATGTTTTCGCGGGCGTGTTCGGGGAGGTGTTTGACCAGCCAGCGGGGGTCGTCGAAGGTCCAGTGGGGGTAGTCGCTGGAGTAGAGCAGGATTTTGTCGGCTTCCATCCATTCGAAGGCGCGGGTGAGTTCGGTTTTGTCTTCGGGGTAGTCCAGGGGTTGGGTGGTGAATTTGATGTGGTCTTTGACGTAGTCGCTGGGTTTGCGTTTGATGTCCATCCAGCCTTTGCGGGCGGCGTAGATGGCGTCCATGCGCCACATCAGCGGCAGGATCCAGCTGAAGGCGTGTTCGACGAAGACGATGCGCAGGGTGGGGAAGCGGTCGAAGACGCCGTCGAAGATGAGGCTCATGACTTGGTTGGCGGCCAGGAGTGAGTAGGTGACCATGAAGTCGTGGTTGTAGCTGGGGAACCAGATCGGGTCGTACATCGGGTCACCCCAGGAGGGGCGCCGTTCGGCTTTGATGAGGACCTGCGCCATGTACGGGTGCTGGGCCCACTTGTGGATCTCGGCGGCGGCCAGGTCGGGCGCCTCGATCGCGACGCAGACCGAGCCGCGCCACCGCTCATGCCAGTTGTTGTGGGAATCCAGCCAATGGTTGGCCTGCCAGGAGTTCAAGGCGGCGCTCATCGCCTGCTCGGCCTCGGGCAGTCGGGCCGGATAGGCACCCGGCTCCAGGATCGCGATATCGGCACCGGCCTCCATGATCAGCTGTTTGAAGGCGAAGTCCGGATCGCTGCACGCGAACTCGCCGTCGGGCGGGAAGGCATCCGTGCGCATCGCGTAGGCGTGGGCGTAGTCGGGGGCGTCGTAGTAGATCTGGTCGCCCACCGTGCGCGAGCCGAAGTACTTCGTGCGCCACGGCTCGGGGATGTATTGGCCCAGCTCGCCCTGGCGGGGGACGGGGTGGACGTCGGAGTCGACGCAGCGCACGGCAATGCGCTCTGCCGCGGGTATGCGGGGACGGGCTTCGGCGGTCATGCCTCTACTGTGCGGCCGTTACAGAGTGGATGTCCAGTGCAACGTCAGACTGGTGCGGTGGTACCGCGGGCCAAAAGGGTCGGCGGTACCACGATGTCGAGTGCTTCGGCGTCGTCGGCCTCGTGATCCAGGCGGTTCACCAGGCGCGATACGGCCGCATGCGCGAGCTGCGGGATTTCCTGGCGGATGGTGCTGAGGTCGATGTGGGCGAGACTGGCCAGCGGGCTGTCGTCGAAACCCATGACCGATACCTGGTCGGGCACCGCGATCCGGGCGCGCAGCAGCACGTCGAGCACGCCGAGGGCGCAGCGGTCGTTGAAGGCGAAGACCGCGGAGGGGAGTGGTTCGCCGGAGGCGAGGAGTGCGGCGGCGGCCGCCGCGCCTTCTCGTTCGGTGAGGCCGCCGGGGCGTACCTGGGCGTGCAGGCCCGCCGCTCCCATGGCCCGCGCGTAGCCCCGGCGTCGCTCGACCGCCCCGGGAGCGCGGCCGCCGTCGAGATAGGTGATGTGGCGATGGCCGAGGCCGTGCAGATGCTCGACGGCCATCGCGGCGCCTGCGGCGTCGTCGCTGCGGACGGCGTCCACACCGCGCACCTTCCGTGCGACGACGACGACCGGGGTCTTGGCGGCCAGGGCCGTCAGTTCGGCGGTGGGCAGGTCCGGGCCGATCAGCACGACGGCCTCGCAGCGGTCATCCATCAGAGTGCGGAGGGCGCGGCGCTCGTCGTGATGCGGGGTGACGCCGCTGAGCACCACCTCGTAACCGAATTCGTCGGCGGCTGCGTAGACACCGTCTACCAGTTCGGCGTGGAACTCCTGTGCGGCGGCGAAGGTGACCCCCAGCAGCTTGGTGCGCAGCTGGCGTAGCCGTCGGGCCCGCGGATCGGGTCGGTAGCCGATGTCGTCGGCGGCCCGGCGCACCCGGGCCCGGGTCTCGTCGCTGGCACCGGGGGCATCACGCATGACGATGGACACCAGAGCGCGCGAGACGCCGGCGTGGCGGGCGACGTCCTCCAGCGTCGGTCGGGACTGCATGAAAAGAGACTAGAAGGTTCTAGTTGTTCATGCTTTACTAGTCGCTACTAGAACGTTCTAGTCGAACGGAGAAGGAAGATGTCGGAATCACTGCCCTGTGGTCTCATCGGGGCCGGCTGGATCGGCTCGTATCACGGCGAGACGTTGGCGCACCGGCTCCCCGGTGTGCGCCTGGAAGCGGTCGCCGATCTGGATGAGACTGCCGCACAGCGACTTTCCGCTCAGCGGCACTACCGTGACCCGCTGGAGCTCATCGCCGATCCGGGCATCGACGCCGTGGCCATCTGCTCTCCCGCCGCCACGCACGCCGACCTCGTCGTCGCCGCGGCCCAGGCGGGCAAGCACGTGTTCTGTGAGAAGCCGATGGCGCTCACGCTGGCCGATGCCGACCGCGCCATCGAGGCTGCCCGGGACGCCGGTGTGGTGTTGCAGGTCGGTTTCAACCGGCGCTTCGCCGAGGACTTCGCCGCTATGCGGGCCCGTATCGATGACGGGGCCATCGGCACACCGCAACTGCTGCGTTCGCTGACCCGCGATCCCGGTATCTCGGCGGAGACCGCGGCGCGCGTCAAACCGTGGACCATCTTCAACGAGACCTTGATCCACGACTTCGACACCCTGTGCTGGCTGAACCCGGGCGCACGCGTGGTCAGCGTGTACGCGCAGGCCACCGCGCTGGTGCATCCGCAGTTCGCCGACGCCGGCTTCCTGGACACCTCGGTGGTGCACCTGACCTTCGACAACGGCGCCTATGGCGTCGCCGAGGCCAGCTTCCAGGCCGTCTACGGCTACGACGTCCGCGGCGAGGTATTCGGATCCGGTGGTGTGCTGCTGGCCGGTAAGGACCCCGAGCAGGCCGGCACGCTGAACACCGAGTTGTTCGGCGACGCGTACGTCGCCCAGTTCGCGCATTTCGCCGAGAGCATCCGAGCCGGTCGGGACGCGTCGGTCACCGGTGTCGACGCCCGGGTGGCACTCGAAATCGCGCTCGCCGCGAGGGAATCCGTCGAAACCGGAGCTCCCGTCGCGCTCGCCGTGGAGGCAGTGCGATGAGCTTCCAGTTGGCCGTCTGCTCGGAGATGGTGTTCCGCGACCTACCGATCATCGACCGCGTAAAGCGGATTCACGAGCTGGGGTTCGCCGCGGAGATCTGGAGTTGGCACGACAAGGACCTCGAGGCGCTCGCCGCGACGGGAGCCACATTCACGTCGATGACCGGCTACCTACACGGCGACCTGATCGATCCGGACTCTGCCGACGAGGTGGTCCGCACCGCCGAACTCAGCATCAAGGCCGCCGAGATCCTCGGCGTGACGCGGCTGAACCTGCACACCGCGGAACTGGTGGACGGGCAGGCCGCCCGCCCCCGGCAGCGCGCCACCGGGCAGATGTGGCTGACCGCGCTACGCACCCTGGAACGCATCGGCGAGCTCGGTGCGCAGGCGGGCGTGACGTTCTGCGTGGAGAACCTCAACACGATCGTCGACCACCCCGGGGTGCCGCTGGCCCGGGCCAAGGACACGCTCGCGTTGGTGGAAGGCGTCGGGCACCCCAACGTCAAGATGATGCTGGACCTCTACCACGCGCAGATCGGCGAGGGGAATCTCGTCGAACTGGTCCGTCGGTGCGGGGATGCCATCGGTGAGATCCAGGTGGCCGATGTGCCCGGGCGTTGCGAGCCGGGCACCGGGGAGATCTACTACCCGGCGATCGCGCGGGCGCTGCGCGATATCGGGTTCACCGGGACCATCGGCATGGAGGCGTGGAACTCCGCCGACAGCGAGCTCGCGTTGGAGGCGTTCCGCGCGGCGTTCAGTGTGTAGTGCGCGGAAACCAGCCTGCGGATTCAGCGCCGACCGCGCCAACCCCGGTAGCCGCGGTGTGCGGCGTACCCGCCGATGACGGCGGTGACGCACCACACCGCGGCGGCGGCGAAGGCCAGCGCGGCCGACTTGTTGCCCAGCGAGGCGCCGAGTGAGGTGTACACGAAGGCACGCGGGACGGACCCGATGAAAGCGCCGAGTGCCATCTGCCACAACGGAACTCCGAATGCACCGAACGCGTAGGCGGCCATCGCGTCGGACATCCCGGGAATGAACCGTTGCCCGACGACGGCCCACAGTCCACGCCGCTGGATCTGACTGTCGAGCGCATCGGCACGGTCGGCGCCGAGTAGGGCACGGGCGCTGTCCCGGCCGGCCCGGCGCCCGACGAGGCTGGCGATCGTGGCCGTGCCGACGGTGGCGCCGAGGGTCACACCGAGGCCGACGATCGGACCGAACAGCAGTCCGCTGCCTGCGGCCAGGATCGGACCGGGTACGAAGATCGCGCCGAGGACGGCCGACAACACGATGTAGGTGAACGGCGCGGCAGGTCCGGTGGCGGTGACGGCGGCCCGGATCTGGTCGGCGTCGATGACGCGGCCGAACACCATCAGGCAGAACAGTCCACCCAGGAACGCGGCGAACAGCGCCAGACGGATGATGTGGCGCCGCCGGTCGGCAGCGTCGGGGCCGGCGGGGCTCTCGGTGGGCTCGGTGTCGGTCATCTCGCCCGCGATTCTTCCCTGTCTCGCGATTTGTGCACGTTTCGTTGCGTTCAGGGTGACGAAACGTGCACAAGTCGCGCGGGGATAGGTTGGGAACCATGGGCACCCGCTGGCAGAACACGGACGCACCCCGCGGCGACGACTACGACGCGCGCTGGCGGTCGCTGGCGGCCAGTGGCCAGGGCGTGCACGGCGAGGCCGATCTGGTCGAGTCGCTGCTGCGGGAGCACGGCGGGACCCGTGTGCTGGATGCCGGCTGCGGGACGGGCCGGGTCGCCATCGAGCTGGCCGCCCGGGGGTTCTCCGTCGTGGGGGCCGACGCCGACGCGGGCATGCTGGACACCGCGCGTGCCAAGGCGCCGCAGCTGAGCTGGATCACGGCCGACCTGTCGGCGCCGCAGGCAGGCGTGAGCGGGGAATTCGACCTGATCGTCCTGGCCGGCAACGTGATGATCTTCCTGGAACCGGGCACCGAGGCGCAGGTGCTGACCGGATTGGCGGGGCACCTTCCTGCGGGCGGGCTGCTGGTGGCCGGTTTCTCACTGCGACCGGATCGGCTGACAGCGGCCGATTACGACCGGCACGCCGAGGCGGCGGGTCTGGAATCGGTGGCGCGCTGGGCGACCTGGGACCGTGCGGAATTCAGCGGCGGGGATTATGCGGTGTCGGTGCACCGGCGCGTGACCGCACCGCGGGCGCAACCCAGTCATTGAGGAACGCGCGCAGGTTAGGGCCTTGCCGGGCCGGGTCGAGGATGAACGACTGCAGGATGCGCAGCATGAACTCCACCAGTTCGTCCAGCGTCTGATCGGCGAATCCTGCTGCGGCCCAATCGACATCGAACCGCAGCAGGATGGAGCGGCCGAACCCGATGGCGAGGTCGGACGTGACGCCCGCGGTGAACGCGCTGGCTTTACCGGGCTGCATCACCAGGCTGAGATAGCGGTCGTGTGCCAGCTGTTCGAGGGTGTAGGCGATGCCTTCGATGACGGCCTCGGTCGGATCGGTGATCGAACCCAGTTGGGCGGCAAGGCGATCGAGGAATCCAGCCACCGAGGAGACCGCGGTGGCGGCCATCAGGACTTCCTGGGTGGGGAAGTACCGGTAGATGGTCTGGCGGGTGACGCCGAGGGTCTGGGCCACCTCCGACACGCTGACCGTGCCGTGGGCGTCGATGGCGGAGCGGGACGTGTCGATGATGCGGCGGACCGCCTCCTCGTCGTCGACCGGGATGTCACCGGACCAGCCGTGCCTGCGCATCCGACGATCGTCGCACGAAAGCATGCTCAATCTTGACAATACAAGTGACTATGAATGTATGGTCAACCCATGGTTCATGGCCCGCTGATCTGCACGGACGAATCGCTGACTCGGCGTGCGCTGCAGCACGCGCTCGATGGCACGACCGATATGGCGGACGCCGTACTGAAGGTGCCGCTGCACTACTACCGTGATCCGAAGATCACCGAGATCGAGGAATCGCAGATCCTCCGGCGGGTGCCCCTGGCCATCGTCCCGTCGGCGCAGCTACCACAGAACAACGACTTCGTCGTGCGCTCGGTGCTGGGTGACTCATTGCTGGTGACCCGCGACCGCACCGGCGCCAGTCATGTCTTCCTCAACTACTGCCGGCACCGCGGGGCCATGCCGGCCTGTGGGTCGGGTAATGCCTCACGCTTCGTGTGCCCGTATCACGCCTGGACGTACCGCAATACCGGCGAATTGTTCATGGTGCCGGGCAAATCCGGGTTCGACACGATGGACAACGCCGACTACGGACTGGTCGAACTCCCGTCGCAGGAGCGGCACGGCTTCATCTGGGCGGTGCTGACCGCGGATGCCACCATCGACGTCGACGCCCACCTCGGCCCGCTGGGAGCCGAACTGGCGCAATGGAATTACGAGTCGTACGGCTATCACACCGACCGCGAGTTCTCGTCCGAGGTGTCCTGGAAGGGAGCCCTGGAAGCGTTCGCCGAGAGCTATCACTTCCCGTTCGTGCACGGGGAGAGCCTGATCGGGCTGAACACGCTGCCCAACACATCCATCTACGACGAGTTCGGCAGGCACCATCGGATGGGCTTCCCGTTCAACTGGATCAAGAACCTGAGCGAGGACGCCGCGGCATCGATCGACCCGTCGGCCAACATGGGCGTCATCTACTGGGTGTATCCCAACCTCATCCTGGCCAACAGCCCGGTCGGGGTCGAGATCATCGACATGCTTCCCGAGGGTGAGCCCACCCGCTGCACCGTCCGGCACAGCTGGATGGGCCGCATCCCCGCGGTCGACGCCGACATGCGCGCCCTCTACGACACCGTCTATGAGGGCGTGCACGCCGCCGTGCGCGACGAGGATTTCGCGATGTTGCCGCAGTGCGGTCAGGGTGTGCGGCACGGCCAGCACGACCACATGATCATCGGCCGCAACGAGATCGGGGTGCAGCACATGATCAAGGTGTTCGCCCAGGAGCTGGGCGTCGCGCTGGCGTGACCGCTATTCGACGATGAAAACCGGAATCTGCCGGGTCGTCTTGGTCTGGTACTCCGCGTAGGGCGGGTAGGCCTCCACAGCCAGATCCCACCAGTGCGCACGCTCGTCGCCTTCGATCTCGCGGGCGGTCAGCTCGGCCACCTTGTCGCCGTCCTGGACCGTGACCTGCGGATGCGCCAGCACGTTGTGGTACCAGGAGGGGTGCTGCGGGTCGCCGCCCTTGGAGGCGACCATCGCATACTTGCCGTTCTCCTCGACGCGCATCAGCGGGACGTACCGCTTCTTGCCCGACTTCGCGCCCGTCGTGGTGAACAGGACGATCGGACGATCCAGCACCTCGACGCCGTCGGTGGTGCCCGTCTCCAGGATCTTCGAGGTCTGGTCGCGTACCCAGTCGGTGGGGCTCAGTTCAGGATGCTCAGTCACCTGGGTCGCAACACCAGCCGACGTGCAGATATTCCCGCCGTTTGTGACGCAACGTTACGGAAGAAAATCGCACAGATTTGATCGCTATCGCTGAGATTTCCGCTCGGCCATCGTGTCGGAGTTAGCACGACTACGCGGATCATCCGGCACGACCGGCCATGAACGCCGGGACCGAAAGAACAATCCTCGATGTCATCACTGCGTACGGCCGGAGCGTTCCTGTCCGCGGGAACCGCCCTCAGCCTCATCCTCGCCGCATGCGGCACCCAGAACGGCGGTTCCGCCGACGTGTCCGGACCGCCCCGCAGCGGCGGGTCCATCACCTATGGCGCCGACCGCGAACCTGCCTGCCTGGACCCGCACAACAACGGGGATATGCCGCAAACGTATGTGGCCCGGCAGTTCCTCGACTCGCTGGTCTCGGAGAAGCCCGACGGAACGGTGGTGCCGTGGTTGGCGGATTCGTGGACGGTGTCACCGGACGGGCTGACATACACCTTCAAGATCAAGCAGGGCGTGAAGTTCCACGACGGGACGCCGCTGGACGCCGCCGCCGTCAAGACCAACTTCGAGCACATGCTCGACCCGGCGACCCAGTCACTCACCGACTCCGGTTACCTCAAGCCGTACTACAAGGCAACCCGGGCGGTGGATCCGGCGACCTTCGAGCTCACGCTGTCGAAGCCGTACTCCGCGCTGCTGCCCGTGCTGTCCCAGGCGTTCTTCGGGATCCAGTCGCCTAAGGCGCTGGCCCGCGGTTTGAAGGACAATTGCCAGTCGCCGGTCGGGACCGGCCCATTCATCGTGAAGGAGTGGGTGCACGGGCAGAGTGTCGAACTCGACCGCAACCCCGACTACAACTCCGCCCCCGCCGACGCCAAGCATCAAGGCCCCGCGTATCTGGACCACGTCAGCTGGAAGTTCCTGGAGGACGGCTCCGTTCGGTTCGCGGCCGTGCAGGGCCAGGGCGCCGATCTCATCTTCAACCCGCCACCACAGCAGAACGCGGCGCTGAATGCGGATCCCAATCTCGCGCTGCAGGAATTCACCCACACCGGTCAGCCGAATGGCTGGGCGCTCAACACGACTCGCTTTCCGTTCACCGATACCGCCGTGCGCCAGGCATTCGTGCACGGCGCCAATGCCGAAGCCGCAGTGAAGAGCGCCTACCTCGGTGTCTTCAACTGGGAGCACGGACCGCTGTCCTCGACCACGCCGTTCTTCGACAAGAACCTCGGTGAGTACTTCGCGCACGACGCCGACAAGGCCAACCAGTTACTCGACGCTGCCGGATGGACGCAGCGCGACGCCGACGGCTTCCGGACCAAGGACGGTAGGCAACTCGCCGCGACGGTGATCTACTCCTCGGATCCTGGCGACACCCCACCGGCTGATCTCACGCTCTACCAGGACATCCAGGCCGCCGAGAAAGAGGTCGGCTTCAATGTGATCCTGAAGCCGATCCCGCAGGACCAGTACTACGCGGCCTTCACCGATCCCAATGCCACCGACATCCTGGCGGGTGCGTACTGGAACAGCCCGACGCCATTGGTGCTGTCGATCGTGTACTCCACCGACTCACTGAAACTGGCTCCCGGTAACAACATGTCGTGGGTGCAGAACCCGGCCATCGACGAGCCGCTGCATCAGGTCGCCGCATCCAACGATCCCAAGCAGCAGGAGCAGCTCTACGGCAGCGTGCAGAAGATCGTCGCCGAGAACGCCTACTTCCTGGGGCTCTACCCGCAGACCACCCGGCTGGTCTCCAAGAAGCATCTGCGGGACGTGTGGATCGAGCCGTCCGAGGGTGAGCCGGTGTTGCACGACGCCTGGCTGGCGCAGTGACGGTTGAGGCCATAGCCGAGCACTCGGCGACGCGGATCGCGCTGCGGCGCAGTATCGGAAGGCTGGCCGGCGCCATCGGCGTGTTGTGGGGAACGGTCACCCTCACCTTCCTGTTCACCAAGCTGATGCGCACCGATCCGGTGCTCGCGATCCTTGGCGGAGCGGGCGCCAAGCCGTCCCCTGAGCAAATCGCCTCCGCTCGAACAGAATTCGGCCTGGATCGGCCGGTGTTGCTCCAGTACCTGGACTATCTGGGCGGACTCGTGCGTGGTGACCTGGGAACCTCGTACGTGCGCAAGCAACCCGTCGTGCAGATCATCCTGGCTCAGATCGGGCCCACCGTGACACTCACTGCGGCCTCTCTCGTCGCCGCATGGCTGATCGCGGTGGGAGTGACGCTGCTGACGGCGCAGCGCGGCCGGGCGCTGTCCGCGCTCGGCTCGGCACTGGAAACGTTTCTGGCGGCGCTACCGCAGTACTGGCTCGGGATCATGCTGCTGGTCGTCTTTGCCTTCACCCTGCACTGGCTGCCCGTGGTCGGCGACGGTCCGATCGGCTTGCTGCTGCCAGCCTTGACGTTGGCGCTGCCGTTGGCAGGATTTCTCGGCCAGGTCACCCGGGACGAGTTCGCCACGGCGCTGGAGCAGCCGTTCGCGGTGTCGGCCAGGGCGCGCGGCATGAGCGACTGGGGTGTGCGCTGGCGCCACGCCCTTCGGCACGCCGTGCTGCCCGGTCTGACCCTGTCGGGCTGGGCGCTCGGCTCGTTGTTCTCCACGGCCGTGATCGTGGAATCGATCTTCGTCCGGCCCGGGTTGGGTCGGACTCTGGTGGATGCCGTTGTCTCCCATGATATACCGGTGGTTCTCGGGGTGACGCTCTTCGTCGCCGCCGTGTATGTTCTGGCCAACCTCGCGGTGAACATCGCCTTTGGGCGTATCGACCCGCGGTTGCGCGAGGCGGGTCGATGACCGTCAACGTCGCCGACGCTGCAGCGATCCGGACCACCTCGTTGGCTGCCGGTTCGCGAACATTCCGCCCCGCAGTCTGGTTGTCGGCATTGTTTCTCTTCGTGGTGCTGGTGTGGGCGGTCGCACCGGGATTGTTCACCCACGAGTCGCCGTTCGACACCGATATCGATGCGGCACTGCAGAACCCGTCGCTCAGTCATTGGTTCGGCACCGATGCGTCGGGGCGCGACATCTACACCCGGGTGGTGTTCGGTGCGCGCAGTTCGCTGCTGATCGGCGTCGGCGCCACCGCGCTGGCGCTGGCTGTTGCGATTGTGTTCGGCTTCGTCGCCGGGCTCGGCGGCCGCATCACAGACGGCGCCATCAGCCGCTTTCTCGAGGTGCTGCTGGCGATTCCGGGTCTCTTGATCGCCTTCCTGTTCATCGCCGTGTTCGGTCCGGGCGTGCTCACCGAGATCGTGGCTGTCGCCGCCGGTTCCGCACCCGGGTATGCGTGGATGGTGCGCGGCCAGGTGATCGCGGTGAAGGACTCCGCCTACGTCTCAGCGGCGCTGGCCCTGGGCCACGAACCCGCCCGGATCATCCGCAGGCACATCTTCCCCAATGCGATGCGGCCCCTGGTGGTGCTGGCGACGCTGGGCATCGGTCAGTCCATCGTGTGGGCATCCTCGCTGAGCTTTCTCGGACTCGGAGTAGCGCCGCCGGCGCCGGAGTGGGGCGCGATGCTCGATGCCGGCCGCGACTTCGTGTCGACCGCGTGGTGGCTGGAACTGTTCCCCGGGCTGGCGATCGTGGGCTGCACGCTCGCAGTCACCGTGCTGGGCAGGCATCTGCAGCAGCGACTCGAAGGGCGACTGACATGACCGCCACCCCGTTGGTACGCGTGGACAATCTGGACGTCACTTTCGGCGCCCGGCCGGTGGTGTCGGGGGTGTCCTTCGAGGTCGCTGCGGGCGAGTGCTTCGCCATCGTCGGCGAATCCGGTTCGGGTAAGAGCGTCACGGCCCGCACGCTGCTCGGATTGTCCGGGACCGATGCGCAGGTTCGCGCGGATCATATTGAACTCCAGGGTGTTTCGACGTTGGGTCATCGGGACCGGGATTGGCGCAAGATACGCGGCCGTGCAGTCGGGTTCGTGCTGCAGGACGCCCTGGTGTCCCTGGACCCGCTGCGCACCGTGGGCTCCGAGATCGCCGAGACACTGCGGCTGCACAAGTACGGCAACCGGGCCGCACGCAAGAAGCGGGTGTTGGAGTTGCTCACGGCTGTCGGCGTGCCCGAGCCGGAACTGCGCGCCCGCCAGCTTCCGCACGAACTCTCCGGGGGACAGCGTCAACGCGCCCTGATCGCCCAGGCCATCGCACTCGATCCGGCCCTGGTGATCGCCGACGAGCCGACCACCGCACTGGACGTCACCATCCAGGCGCAGATCCTGAATCTGTTGGCGGACATGAAAGAGCGCGGCACCGGTTTGATTCTGATCAGCCACGATCTGTCGGTGGTGAGCCGGTTGGCCGACCGGGTTGCTGTGATGCGCGCGGGCCGGATCGTCGAAACCGGAAGCGTCGCGGCAGTGCTGGACCAGCCGGCGCACCCCTACACGCGAGCACTACTGGATGCGGTACCCGCCGTACATCGCAAAGGCACCAGGCTTTCCGCTGAACCACCCCGCCCCGTGCACGCCGGACAGCGGACGCGGCCGGAAGGCGTGCTGCTGCAGGCAGACGGTCTGACCAAGCGCTTCCGCGGTCCGGACGGCGTGCAACGGACAGCGGTCGACGATGTCTCGTTCTCCATCGCGGTGGGCGAAACCCTCGGGATCGTCGGCGAGTCCGGCTCCGGTAAGACGACCACCGCCCGGTTGGCTCTGGCACTGTTGGAACCCGACAGCGGAACCGTCACGCTGGGTGGGCAGCCGTGGAGCACGGTGAGCGAGGCGCAGCGGCGGACCCGGCGGCGCGAAGTCTCGGTGGTTTACCAGGACCCGCTGAGCTCATTCGATCCACGCTGGACCGTCCGGAGGATCATCGACGACGCCCTGCCCGCAGACCTCTATCCCGATGCCGCCGCACGGGCGCGCCGCACCGCGGACCTGCTTGCCGACGTCGGATTGGGCGACGAACATGCCGACCGCCGTCCGTTGCTCCTGTCCGGAGGTCAGCGCCAGCGCGTCGCGATCGCCCGAGCGCTGGCACCCGAGCCTGCGCTGATCGTGTGCGACGAACCGGTGTCCGCGCTCGACGTCACCGTCCAGGCTCAGGTGCTCGACCTGCTCGCCGATCTTCAGGACAGGCTCGGACTGTCCTACCTCTTCATCTCTCATGACCTCGGCGTCATCCACCACGTGGCCGACCGCGTGCTCGTCATGCGGGGTGGCCGGGTCGTCGAATCCGGCACCGCCGAAGAGATCTTCACCGCCCCACGCGAGCCGTACACCCGTGAGCTGTTGGCGAGCCTGCCCGTGGCCCAACCAGAACCCGTACCCGGAGGCCTTTCGTGACCCGCCAGATCATCCTCAACGCGTTCGACATGAACTGCGTGACGCACATCGTCGCCGGGACCTGGCGCCATCCCGAATCCCAGGCGGCCCGGTACAAAGACCTCGACTACTGGACGGATCTGGCCAAGCTGCTGGAACGGGGACTGTTCGACGGCTTGTTCATCGCTGATGTGCTCGGCATCTACGACGTGTACGCGGGTGGACCGGAAGCGGCGCTGCGTTCCGGAGCCCAGGTTCCGGTGAACGATCCACTGCTCGTGGTCCCTGCGATGGCCGCGGCCACCGAGCATCTCGGTTTCGGCATCACCGCCGCCACCTCGTTCGAGCACCCGTACTCCTTCGCCCGGCGGATGTCGACCCTGGATCACCTGACCAAGGGCCGGGTGGGTTGGAACATCGTGACCGGGTATCTGGAGAGCGCGGCCCGCAATCACGGCCTGGACACCATCACCCCGCACGCCGACCGTTACGACATCGCCGACGAGTACACCGAAGTCCTCTACAAGCTATGGGAGGGGTCCTGGGAGGACGACGCCGTCGGTAGCGAACCAGGCCGCGCGCACTACGCGGATCCGGCCAAGGTGCATCCGATCGAGCACCTGGGCAAGCACTTCCGCGTCCCGGGCATCCACCTGTGCGAGCCGTCGGCGCAGCGGACTCCCGTGCTGTACCAGGCGGGCGCGTCGACGCGCGGCAAGCAGTTCGGCGCGGAGAACGCAGAGGTGATCTTCATCGGTGCCCCCACCAAAGAGGTGCTGCGCGAAGCCGTCGCCGATATCCGGACGCGCGCCTCGGATGCGGGCCGTGATCCCTACGACGTGAAGATCGTCAACGGGCATGTCGCGGTCACCGGGCCCACGCCCCAAGCCGCCCGTGACCGTTACGAGGACTTCCGCCGGTACACCGATCCTGAAGGCGCACTGGCACTCTGGTCCGGTTGGCTGGGCAGCGACCTGTCGCAGTTCGACCTCGACGACCCGGTGGCCGTCACCGACAACGAATACCTGAAGTCGTCCGTGCAGATGTTCGGTCAGGGTCAGTGGACGCTGCGCGATTTCATCGACGCGCACGCCATCGACGCCGAGGGTGGCTTCAGCGTCGGAGGTCCCACCGAAGTGGCCGACGATCTGCAGTCCTGGGTCGAGGAGACCGATGTGGACGGGTTCAACCTCACCAACGTCATCACCCCGGGGTCGTTCGCCGACTTCATCGAGCACGTCGTTCCGGAGCTGCAGCGACGCGGCGTCTACAAGACCGAGTACACGCAAGGCACGTTGCGGCACAAGCTGTTCGGCGGGGGATCCCGCCTGCCCGAATCACACCGAGCGGCGCGCTACCGGCGCGTCACCGAGGAGGCACTACGATGACGACCACCACTGAACCGTTGACCTACGGCTCCGAGCGCCTGGACCGGCTGATCGCCGTCATCGGCGACGGCTCGCTGGAACGCGAGCGCCGCAACGAACGCCCGTTCGCCGCAATCGATCTCATTCGCGAGTCCGGATTGGGGGCGCTGCGGGTGCCGCGTGAGGACGGTGGCGGCGGAGCGAGCCTGCGCGAACTGTTCGCGACGGTGATCACCCTGGCGGCGGCCGATGTCAACGTCGCGCACATCCTGCGTGGGCATTTCGCGCATGTCGAGGAACGGCTGCGGCTGCCCGGCGAGGCACGGCAACGGGCGATCGACCTGGCACTGTCCGGGGCCATCGTGGGCAACGCCTCCACCGAACTCGGATCCGAACCGGCCGGCGGCTTCGTCTGGCAGACCAAGCTCACCAAGGACGGCGACGGTTACCGGCTCAACGGCAAGAAGTTCTTCACTACGGGCACCTTGTACGCCGACTACGCCGAGGTACTGGCCAGCGACCCCGAGGATGCCTCGGTGATCGCCCTGGTGCCGACCGACCGGGACGGCGTCACCGTGCTCGACGACTGGGACGGCTTCGGCCAGCGCGCAACCGGCACCGGCACCGCGATCTTCGACAACGTCGCAGTGACCGCCGATGAACTACTGCAGTTCTCGCCACCGGAGAGCGACGCTGAACGACCGCCGCTGTACCACTCCGGCGCGTTCTTCCAGTTGTATGTCACGGCACTGGAAGTCGGTGTGCTGCATGCCCTCCGCAAGGATGCCGTCGCGCACGTGCACCAGCGGGCCCGCAGCTTCACCTGGGCGCCCAACCCGTCGGCGCCCGATGACCCGCTGCTGCAGCGCGAGATCGGTGAGATCGCATCCGCCGCCTACGTCGGTACGGCGACCGTGCTGGCCGCCGCCGATGCGCTGGCGATCGCCTTCCAGGCCGATATCGACAAGACCGACCCGAATCTGGAGCTGGCTCACGAGGCTTCCCTGCAGGCCGCGGCCGCCAAGGTCGTCATCGACGGGCTGGCGCAGAAGGCCGCGTCCCAGATCTTCGACGTCGGCGGGGCTTCGGTGGTCCGCCAGTCGCACCTGCTGGACCGGCACTGGCGCAACATCCGCACCTTGGCGTCGCACAATCCGACGTCCTACAAGGCGCAGGCCGTCGGTGCCTACTACACGCGCGGCACCAAGCTCCCCGGCAGCGGCTACTTCTGACAGGCGGTTGGTGGAGCCGCACCCGTAACCATCACGGGTGCGGTTCCACATATCACGAGAAGAAGCCGCGGTATTGCGCCGCGGGGTGTCGCTCGTTGATCAGGTCGGCGCCGAACAGCTTGGCGCGCACACTGCCGGGCCGGTACTCCCGCTGAGCCAACCCCCGCTGCTGCAGCACCGGGGTGACGTGGTCGACGAAATCCTCGTAGCTGCCGGGGATGGTGGCGTTGACGACGTTGATGCCGTCGACGCCGGCGTCCCGCCAGCGCTGGAGCTGGTCCGCGATCGACTCGGGGGTGCCCACCACCCGGGAGTTACGTCCCTGCAGCAGGCCGAGATCACGCACTGTCGCCGCTCTGCCAGTGACTGATTCCTGAACCCACTCTACGATGCTGCGCGTGCCATCGGTGTTGCCGATGTCACCCAGCGGGGTGTCCAGATCGTGGCCGCCGAAGTCGACGCCCACCGCACCGGACAGGTGGGCCACCATCCCGTCCAGATCGATCGCCTCGTCCAGTTCGGCCTCTTTGCGGCGGGCCTCCTCCTCGGTGCTGCCGACGACGAAGTGCAGCCCCTGGAAGAACTTCAGGTCATCGCGTTTACGCCCGGCGGCCACCACCCGTCTGCGGGTATCGTCGATCAGCTCGCGGGCCTGCTCGGGGCCGGGGCTGATGATGAACTGGGCCTCGGCGTTGCGTGCCGCGAAATCCCTTCCCGCCGTTGATGATCCGGCCTGAAAAAGGATCGGTGTGCGTTGTGGTGACGGGGCCACCAGGTGCGGCCCCTCCACCCGGTAACGCTTGCCGACGTGATGGATCTTGTGAATCTTGGAGTAGTCGCCGTGCAGACCGCGCTCGCGGTCCTGTAGCAGGGCGCCGTCGTCCCAGGAACCTTCCCACAACTTGTAGGTGACATCGACGTATTCGTCGGCCCAGCGGTAACGTTCGTCGTGCTCCTCCAGGCCGTCGTAGCCGAAGTTACGGGCGGCGTTGGCCAGTGCGCTGGTGACGATATTCCACGCGATCCGCCCGTTCGACGCGTGGTCCAGGGTGGACATCTTGCGGGCGAAGTTGAACGGGTGGTCCTGGATGACAGAGCTTGTCACCGCGATGCCGATGTCGGAGGTGTTGTAGGCGATCGCCGAGGCGATGACGCTCGGGTCGTTGCTCGGGATCTGCAGCCCGGCCTGCACGTACTTCTCGTAGGACCCGCCGTAGTCGCCGTACAGGCCGACCACGTCGGCAAAGAAGATGAAGTCGAAATGGCCCCGCTCAAGGACTTTCGCCAGATGCACCCAGTGTTCCAGCGAGTTGAAGTTCGTCTGGCCCGCGCCGGGCTGGCGCCACACCCCCTGCAGGATGTGCGAGGTGGTGTTCATGACGAAGGCCGAGAAGTGCAGGTGCTGATTGGACACCCCACCGAATTTCGGCCTGAAACACCGGTTGCTGCAACAGTTATACTCAGCGTGCGTTCGAGTCGCGGTAATTCTTATCCTGATCCAGACGCTGGGGAATAATTCGGCAGGCAACTACCGTCTGCGCGATGAATGCCGAAGAGCGCCGTGTGATCGACCCCATCCTGGAGCGCCTGGACACCTACGGCCTGGGGCGGCGGCAGTTCGTGAAACTGCTCGCCGGGAGTGCCGCCGCGCTCACGGCGGCCGGTGCGCTCACCGCGGTCGGGCGCCGCAGCGAGGCACGCGGAGACGCGGTCGCCTACACCGATGGCCAGTTCGCGCTGCTGAACTGGTCGGCCACCGGCGACTACCAGGTGCAGTGGGCCAAGGCCTTCCAGGAGGCAGCTGGTCAATTGGGTTACAAGAGTGTCGTTCTGGACGGTAAGAGCGATGCCGCGGTGCAGTCCAACCAGTTCAATCAACTGCTGACGCAGAAAACCACCGCCATCTTCGTCGGCCTCAATGACCCCGGCGCACTGCCCACGATGGCCCAGGACTCCAACCGCGGCGGAGTGTTGTTCCAGTCCGCGTGGAATTCTCCGGCCTGGTACACCCCGTGGCACAGTGACGCCGACGGCGACAAGTTCAACACCTTCCTGATGCCCGACGAGTACGTCGCGGTCGGTAAGGCGGTCGACGTGCTGGCCAAGAAGATCGGCGAAGAGGGCACCATCGTCCGGGTCGGCGGCTACTACCCGTCCATCGACGGGTGCGAGACGCAGCGCCGCCTGGCCGTGTACGACACGCTGAAGAAGTACCCGAAGATCAAGTTCGCCGGTGAGCTGCATGCCAAGTACGACGCCGACCTCTCGCAGCGGGCCGCGGCGACCCTGCTGGCCCGCTACCCGGAGACCAGAGGCATCGTCGCGGTCAACGACGATGCCGCCACCGGGGTGGTCGCGGGAATCGAAGCGGCGGGCAAGGTACCCGGCAAGGATGTCTTCGTGGTCGGGGCCAATGGTTCCACCGCGGGTATAGATCGGATCGTCAAGGGCAGCCAGTTGGTGACGACCGGCAATGTGCCGGCCTACCCGTCCTTCTTCTCGGTTGCGCAGTTCCATGACCGGCTCAACGGCTGGAAACCCGAAGCGGCCGAACGGTTCTACGGCTGGCATGCCGAGATCATCACCGCCGACAATGTGCAGGCCTTCAAATCGCGTTACGTCGACGGGCCGATCGGCGAGTCGTTCGACGTCAAGCTGCTGTCCCGCGTCGAACACCCCGACGATTTCGACCTGCAGTTCGCCGGATACCCCGTCGAAGACCTGGAGACCATCTGGCCGGGCGTGCCCAAGCCCAAGAATTTCCAACTGCCGGAGACCTATCTGGCGGCTCAGCGCAACGGTGACTTCGAGCGGATCCGGCAGCTGTACAAGGACCACTACCGGACGCCCGTGCTCGCGCCGTCCCCGTACCAGAAGGTGTGAACCAGATGACCACGAAGCCTCCACCCCGGTTACAGGCCACGGGAATCGTCAAGTCCTTCGGAGCCAACCGAGCCCTCAAAGGTGTCGACCTGACGGTCGGCGACGGCGAGGTCGTCGGACTGATCGGCGAGAACGGGGCAGGCAAGAGCACCATCCTCAACATCATCTCCGGGGTGCTGCCCTATGACTCCGGATCGCTGATCCTCGACGGTCGCGAGATCGCCCCGAAGACCTATCAGGAGGCCAACCGGCTGGGCATCTTCCGGGTGTTCCAGGAGGCGAACCTGGTGGACTCACTCGCAGTCTATGAGAATGTGTTCTTCGGCTGGGAGCACCTGTTCCGTTCCCGCACCGGCGGATTGGATCGACGCGCGCTGCGCCGGGCAGCGGGTGAGGCACTCGACAAGGCCGGGGTGGACGGCGTCGATGTCTCCGCTCCGACCGGCAAGCTGGCCCCTGGACAGCGGCAGAACCTGGACATCGCCCGGGTCACCGCACTGGCGCAGCTGCTGGAGGTGGAGCGACCGGTCGTGCTCTTCGACGAGCCGACGACCGCGCTGGACTCCGAACACGAGGACAACTTCCTGCGCCTGTTGGAGCGGCTGCGTGGGGTCGCGGCCGTCGTGTTCGTCTCGCACCGGCTCCCCGAGATCATCGAATCCACTGACCGGATAACGGTCTTCAAAGACGGTGAGTCGGTGGCGCACCGGCCGACCGAAGGCGTCGACGAGAGCGAACTGCACCGCTTGATGGTGGGCCGGGTGCGGACCGAGAACTACTACCGTGAGCACACCCAGCGGGCGATCACCGCAGACGTCGCGCCCCGGTTGGTGGTCGAGGGCGTCGGCGGCGCCGGCGTGCTCCACGAGGCCTCGCTGGAGGTTGCGCCCGGCGAGATCATCGGGTTGGCCGGCACCGAAGGTTCCGGCAAACGTGTGCTCGGCGAGATCATCGCCGGGGTGGTTCGGCCGAGCACGGGTCGCATCCTGGTCAACGACAAACCCGTCAGCGGCACCATCGGCGACCATGTGCGCGCCGGGATCGCCTATGTGCCACCGGATCGGGCCGACAAGGGCCTCGTCGTCACGCAGTCGATCGCAGACAACATCCAATTGGCCTCCCTGCACGACCGGTTCGCCACACCTCGCGTGGGGCTGTGGGCGGTGGGCCGGGCGCGGAAGGTGGCCCAGCAGTATGTCGATGAACTGGGCATCGTGGCCGAAAGCATCGATGCACCGGTGTCATCACTCTCGGGCGGCAACGCGCAGAAGGTTCTCATCGCCAAATGGCTGCTGCGCCAACCAGATATCCTGGTGCTCGACGAACCCACCCAGGGTGTGGACACCGGTGCCCGGGAGGGCATCTACGACCTGCTGCGCAAGGTTGCCGCGGCGGGCACCACCATCATCCTGGTCAGCGATGACCTGCCCGAGCTGATCGGGTTGTCCAACCGCGTCGCGGTGATCACCGAAGGCCGACTGGTCGCGATCGTCGACGCGCGGCCGGACGCCAAACCGGATGAGCACGATCTCGTAGCCCTGATGATCCCCGGCGCCCTCGCCGTTCCTACCACCATCGGATGACAACATGACCACTGAACTGACCGCTCCCGTCCCTTCGACCGAAGTGGCCGAACCTGTTGCCCCGCAACGGGGTGCCAATTCCTCGTCATCGGTGTTCGCCCGGCTGAACCTGACCCGGGATGTGCTGCCGCTGGCGGCGCTGCTGGCCCTGATCGTGTTCTTCTCGGTGCGCGCCGAGGCGTTCCTGACTGCCGCGAACCTCACCCTTATCAGCGGTCAGGCCGGCATCCTGTTGCTGGCGTCGCTCGGAGCCACGCTGGTGATCATCGCCGGTAGCGTCGACCTGTCGGTAGGGTCCATCGCCTTGCTCACCGGCGCCATCGTGGCGTCGCTGATCAACGAGGGCTTCGACAATCCGCTACTGGTGCTGCTCATCGCGGTCGCGGTCGGGGCGGTCATCGGTCTGATCAACGGCGTGGTGTTCGCCTACGGGCGGGTACCGTCCTTCATCGCCACTCTGGGCACCCTGTCCCTGTTCGCCGGTATCGGTCTGACCTTCCTGCAAGGCAGCACCATCAACTTCACCAGCCAGAGCATCCGTGACCTGGCCATCGGGCAGTTCATCCCGAACTTCCAGAACGCGGCGCTGATCGCGCTGCTGGCGCTCGCGGTGGTGTGGTTCTTCGCGCGGCGCACCCGCTTCGGGCTGTACGTGTATGCCGTGGGTGGCAACGAGAAGGTCGTCGAGCTCGCCGGTGTCAACACCCGCCGGGTCAAGGTGCTCATCCTGGTGGTCTCCGGGATCACCGCCGGGCTGGCCGGTCTGCTGCTGACGGCCCAATTGGGCGCGGCGGGGCCGACATTGGGTTCCCAGATCCTGCTCGACTCGGTGGCCGCCATCGTCATCGGTGGGACCGCGCTGTCGGGAGGTGTCGGCGGCGTGGGCCGGACGGTGCTCGGTGTGCTGATCCTGACCGTGCTGTCCAACGGGCTCAACCAGATCGGTGCCGCCGACTACACCCAGACCATCATCAAGGGTCTGGTGATCATCGTGGCCGCGGTGTTCACCATGGCGTCGCAGCGCAAGCTGATCGTCAAATAACAGCGTCATCCCGCGGGTGCGCGGCCGCAACGACGCCTAGGGTGTGTCCGACGGCGCCGTGAGGGGGACGTGGTGGCATTCACCGGCAAAGGGATCAGGCCCGGGCTCAAGGTGGCGATCATCGGTGGATTCCTGCTGGTGGCGATGCTGGCGGCGAGCCTGGGCATGTACATTCCGGCGCGCACCAGCCAGAACTCGGCGGTCGTCGAGGGTGAGGATGCCAACCCGGACCGTGTCGATGTGTCCGCCTGGATCACCCGCGTCGACACGGCCGCCGGGACCGTCTCGGTGAGCATCTCCGACCTTCTGCCGCGTGGCGCGTTGGCCGATGACTCAGGCTTCCTGCGCGAGGATGCTCGGCTGTACGTCCCGACATCGCTGACCAATCTGTCCGTGCCGCTGAAGCACGGGGAGGTGGCACCCGATATCGAACAGCGTTTCGCACTCACGGGTGTCGCCACCGACTACCCCTTCGACCGCTACACGACGAATCTCGACATCCACGTCCTGGATGCCGACGGAACCGAACTACCCACTGCGGTAACTCTGTTCAGCACCGATTCGTTCTTCTCGGTGCGCACGGCCGCGGACACCGCCGGGCCCGGCGGTGTGAGTATCGACCTCACCCTGAAACGCAGCACCCCGACCGTCGTCTATGCGCTGTTCATCATGGTGTTGATGCTGGGGCTGGCGATCGCCGCGGCCACCGCCGCGTATTACGTCCTGCGCGGTCGTCGCGGACTGCTGTTCCCGGCCTGTTCGATGATGGCGGCCATGTTGTTCGCGCTGGTCCCGTTACGCAACGCGGTACCCGGTGACCCGCCGATCGGTTCGGTCATCGACTTCGGCTCGTTTTTCGTCGCGGAGATCGTCATCTCCGTCTCGCTGATCGCCGGTGTGGTCATCGGCCACCACATCGAGCGGGGCAAGGAGCGTGCCGGTGGACGCTCGTAGACTTGGGTGATGCCCCGCACCTATGCCACCGCAGACGATGTCAGCCTGGAGAAACTGCTGGATTTCGTCCGCCCACGCCATCGGATGGTGCTCACCACCTTCCGTGCGGACGGCTCGTTGCAGACCTCACCGGTCACCGGCGGAGTGGACGACCAGGGCCGCATTGTGATCGCCAGTTATCCTCAGCGTGCCAAATCGGTGAACATCGGGCGGACGCCGCGCGCCAGCGTCACGGTGCTCTCCGACGAGTTCAACGGACCGTATGTGCAGGTCGACGGGGATGCGGAACGAATCGACCTGCCCGACGCGGTGGAGCCGCTGGTCGACTACTTCCGCGCCGTCGCGGGTGAGCACTCGGACTGGGACGAATACCGCCAGGCGATGGTCGATCAGCGGAAGTGCTTGCTGCGCATCACCCCTCGGCGCTGGGGGCCGGTGGCCACCGGTGGGTTCCCGCCGCCCCGGGGGTAGGAGCGCAGCGACTCGGGGGACCGCAGCGAACCGCTAAGCGGTGAAGGCTGCTTCGAAGAAGCCGAGTTCCAGTTGCATGGCCCGCCGGTAGGTGGCGTGCACGGCGGGTGTGTCGACGCCCTGGTCGTCGAGCAGTTGTTCCAGCTGTGCCGCCAGCGCCTCGAATCCGGGATCGGCGTAGGTCTGCACCCACTGCGCGTAGGGGCCGGCGGCACCGGCGTCCAGGGACTGTCCCAGCCACGCGTAGAGCCGCATGCACGGTGTCATCGCCGCATAGACCGACGCGGCATCCCGGGTGGCCGCGGTGGCCAACAGGAAATCGGTATAGGCCAGGGTGGCTGGCCACGGCGTCACACCGGACATGTCGATGCCCCAGGAGTCCGCGTAGGACGCGTGCAGACCGAGTTCCTCGCGCACTCCGGCCAGCAGATCGGCCAGGGTGAGCAGGGTGGCGGTGTCGGCGCTGTGGACGAGTGCCAAAGCGTAAGCGCGCGCGAAGGATTCGAGGAAGAACGCATCCTGGGCGACATAACCGGCGAACAGTTCCCGGGTCAGCGACCCGTCGCCGATACCGCGGACGAAGGGGTGGGCCAGGATCTGGGACGTGACGTCGGTGTTCTCCGACCACAGCCGCGCGGACAGACTCATGCGCCGGCCATCTCCCAGAAGTCGACCTCATGGGAGAGCACCTCGTCGACGAGTGCTGCCCTGCCCTCGGGGCCGGCCAGGGCACCGAGTTCGTCGACGTAGGACGCGAATTCCGGTGTGCTCCAATGATCGACGAAGTCCCGGAACCGCGAGGTGTCCGACCGTGCATGGGTCCACGCGAGCAGATACACCCGTTCCAGCACCCACAACGCGGTCAGGGCGGCGTCGAACGGCTCGGCGTCGAGCACCCGCAACAGCTCCCGGTAAGCCAGGGTGGCAGGCAGCGGCTGCTGGGCCAGGTCGATGCCGCGGGTGCGGGCCTGCTCCTCGAACCAGTCCAGCTCGGCCACCAGCGCGACGCAGCCGGCCGCGAGCACCGACTGGGCCGGGCGCGGTGCCCGGGCCAGCAGGCGGCCCTGGAACGTCAGCAGGTCGGCGACGAAGATGGCGTCCTGGCACAACCAGCGATCGAAGGCTTCATCGGTGATGGTGGCGTCGCGCACCGCATCCAGGAACGGATGCCGGGTCGCGGCGCCCCAGAGCTCATCTGACACGCCATGAACAATAGCGGTGGGCGCTCAACGCTTGTGCTTGCCGTTGGGGCTGAAGTTGAAATTTCCTATCGAGGCAGACATTCCGGTACCGAACGGCCCGAGGTGGTCGGACAACTGGGCCGAGCCGGTGGCGATACCCTCGGCGCTGCTGTGGGTCAGCGCCGCCAACCCGATGTAGGGGCCGTCGGGCAGCCGGCTCAACGCCAAGGTGTAGTCGGCGTTGATGAACGCCAGACCCTCGGTGCTGAAGTTGGTCATCGAACTGGTGACATCGACGGCCAGGGCGGCCCGGATGAACGGTGTGAGTTCCTCGCCGTCGACCAGGTCCCGGATCTCGCGCACCCAGGCGTACCTCGGACCCGCCTGCTGCCAGGGAAATTCATACCGATCGTCGTCGGCGGTCGCCCCGTAGGCCCGAATGAACATCGGTAACGTGTCGTCGAACTGTTCGGGCTCCTGGGGGATGGGCGGAAGACTGACCGCCGTGGTGAAGAACTCGCCGACGGGTTGCTCACCGCGACGGAGGTAGAGCGCCGACGCACGGGCGACCAGCTCGCCGCCCTGGGTCATGGCGGCGTCGACGGACTGCATGCGGCTGCCGGCACGGACGACCGAGGCGCTGACCCGCAGCGGCTCGGAGGCCACCCGGCGCAGAATCTCCACGGTAAGCCGGGCGGGGAGCAGACCGGCATCGGTGACCTGGCCTTCGATGGCGCGGGCCAGCAGGCCGCCGACCACCTGCCCGCCCAGGGTCGGCCCCCACCCGCCGTGCGCGATGGGGTTGGGCACCAGCTCGTCGCCACGCTGGACCAGAAAGGGTGTCGTCGCGGTGCGCTCCATGCCGAGGATATTACAAAAATAGTTACCGTTGTAACAACAGTAAGCTAGTGTCGCCGGGCATGCCGGTTCTACAGCGAGACGAGACGCTGTCCGCGCACGCCGACATCCGGTGTTCGGCCGAGGACCTTTACGCGCTGATCTCCGATGTCACCCGCATTCCGCAATGGAGTCCCGAGACGGTGCGCGTCGAGTGGGACGGCCCGCAGCGGTTCCGGGCCTGGAACCGGCGCAGGCTGGCCCGATGGCACACCGTGTCGAACGTGGTCGCAGCGCGGCCCGGACGTGAATTCTCCTTCGTCGTACAGGCGATGGGTGGGGACTGGACGCAATGGACGTACCGGGTCGATCCCGGCTCGGCGCCGGACCATGTGCGACTGACGGAGACCTTCCGGATGTGTGTCCGGCTGCCCGTGGGCATCCTGGTCTACGAATGGTTGTTCCTGAACGTGACCGACCGCCGGGCTGACCTGCAGGCCAATCTCGAACTGTCGGTGGACCGCATCCGCGCGCTCGCCGAATCGACATCGGGCACCGAGGGGGTCCAGTGACCCACCAGCACATCGCCGTCGTGACCGGCGCCGGTTCGGGGATCGGGCGGGCATTGACCCTTGAGCTGACGCGCAGCGGCGCACACGTCGCCGCCGCGGACATCAGCAAGGACGGCTTGGCCGAGACCGAAGCCGTCTGTCCCGCAGGCAGTGTCACCTCCTTCATCGTCGACGTCGCGGACCGGGATGCGGTCGGCGACTTCGGTGAGGCGGTGCGCCGTGGCATCGGGTCCGCGTCGATGTTGTTCAACAACGCCGGGGTCGACCTCGTGGCCCGGGTGCAGGACATGTCCTGGAAGGACTTCGACTGGCTGATGGGAATCAATGTCGGCGGGGTGGTCAACGGAACGAAGGTCTTCCTGCCGCAGCTCATCGAATCGGGTACCGCAGCGCGGCCGTCGCGGCTGGTCAATCTGTCCAGCGCATTCGGGTTGATCGCCGTCCCGCATCAAAGTGCATACAGCACCTCGAAATTCGCGGTGCGCGGCTTCACCGAGGCACTGCGCCAGGAGATGATCATCGAGCGGCATCCGGTCACCGTGCACAGCGTGCACCCCGGTGTCATCAAGACGAACTTCGGCGCGAACATGCGCGTCGCGGAAGCGGACACCGCGGCCGAGCAGACGCGGCAGATGTTCGAGCGCGCCGCGCTGACGTCGCCGCAGAAGGCGGCACAGGTCATTCTGCGGGGCGCCGAACGCAACCGGGCCCGCATTCTCGTCGGTCCCGACGGTCGCCTTGCCGCGGCGCTGCCCCGGCTACTCGGGGCGGGCTACGTCGGACTGCTGGCGAGGGCGTCACGCCTGGGTGAGGCGCGGCGAAAGCACTAGGCGGGCAGGCGCCGGTCGAGGTCGACCAACCGCTGCGTGCCCTCGTAGAAATCCCGCTGCTCGACGATCTTGCCCCAGCGGGTGCGGGCCCAGAGCACCGTCCGGTTGGCGTAGATCGTCTCGCCGGCCAGCGTGGCGTGGTCGTCGAACCGGATGGTGATGGTCAGCGCCCACGGCGGGCCGCCGATCCAGATGTTCTTGATCTCGCCGATAATTGCGGCTTCGACGAAGTCCTGGAGGAACCGGCCGATCTCGTCGCGACCGCGGTACTCGCCGCTCCAGCGATGCCCGCCTTCGTGGAAGTGCAGCACCGCGTTCCCGTGGTAACCGGCCAGCAGCGTGCCGGCGTCACCCTGTGCGAGGCGGGCGACGCCGTGGCGGAGGCGAGCGGTCAAGGCGGCGATCAGCAGTTGACGGGTGATGACCGCGATGGCGATTCCGGCCGCCGTTCCGACGACGAATGTGGGCATGTGACGCCTCCGAGGGTGAGTGTCCCCATGTGATTAATAGAATGATCTATCTAGTAGGGAGACGTGTCAACCCTGCGCGCGACAGGGGAAGGTCAGGGTTGCTTGCGCCGGCGCTTGGGCAGCGCGGCCATCATTGCGGCGGTTGATGTTTCACCGGCAACGCGCAGCGGCTCGGTACTGCGCAAGGCCCGGGACAGGATGAAGGCACCCTCCAGGGACATCAGTATCGAGAGGGCGAGGTCGCGAGCGGCGCCGTCGGCGATGCCGTAGGACTCGAAGCGGTCGGCCAAGGCGTCTATCCACGTGGTGAACACCTCGGCGCACGCCGTGCGCATGGTGTCGCTCGAGCTGGAGACCTCCAGCGCCACGGTGGCGATCGGACAGGCATCGGCATAGCCGGAGGCGGCGAGGTCCTCTGCGGCTCCGTCGAAAGCGGCGCGGGTCGCCGCGATCGGGTCGGCATCCGCGGTGAAGTAGGTGGACATCACGAAATCGCCGTAAATGCCGCCCGCCCAGCGGATCACCTCGGCGCCGAGTTCCTCTTTGCCGCCGGGGAAGAAGTGATAGAGCGATGCGAACGGGGCGCCCGCGTCGGAGACGATCTGCTTGACGCCGGTGCCGGTGAAGCCCTGCCTGCGGAACAGTTGCGCGCCGGCTTCGATGATCCGGCCCCTGGTCTCATTCGGCATGTCGCCATCGTAGTGGCTCGATAGAGCGATCTCTCTAGATTCTCGACACGCTGAAGTGGTCAGGGTGACATGTGGGCGGCACTAGCATTGCGCCCATGAGGCTGGACGGTCAGCAGCTGGCGGCATACGCGGCCGTCATCGAGCTCGGCAGTTTCGATGCCGCGGCGGCCCGCCTCCATGTCACCCCGTCGGCGGTGAGTCAGCGGATCAAGGCGCTCGAGCAGCGGGTCGGTCAGGTGTTGGTGGTCCGGGAAAAGCCCTGCCGTGCAACACCAGCGGGCACTCCTCTGCTCCGCCTGGCCGCGCAGACCGCACTGCTGGAATCCGAGGCGCTCGCCGAGGCGGGCGGTGGTCCGGACGAGCGGATCAGGGTGGCCGTCGCGGTGAACGCGGACTCGATGGCGACGTGGTTCACCGGCGTGTTCGCCCGCCTGCCCGGCATCCTGTTCGATATCAGGATCGAGGATCAGGACCATTCGGCACGGCTGCTGCGCGGGGGCGAGGTGATGGGCGCCGTCACCACCGAGCGTGCCGCGGTGGCCGGATGCCGGGTTCGGGCGCTGGGCGTCATGCGCTACATCCCGGTGGCCACACCCGACTACATCGAAGCCCATCTGTCCGGCGGATTTACCGCGAAATCGGCCGCCGAGTCGCCGTCGTTGGCCTGGAATCGCGACGACGCATTGCAGGACGACCTGCTCCGCAAGGTGTTCCGCCGGGAGGTGCGCCGGCCGGTGCACTACGTGCCGACGGCCGAGGGGTTTCGGGCGGCGGTGCAGGCAGGGCTGGGATGGGGGATGTACCCCGAACAATTGATCGGCCCGGACTTCGTCCGGATCGCCGACGTCCACCTGGACGTGCCGCTGTTCTGGCAGTGCTGGAAACTGGACAGCCCCGTCGTCGACACCGTGACTGCGGCGGTACAGAACGCGGCCGAGGGTCTGAACGGGTGACGCGCCGTGCCTATGACGTCTGTTATAAGTAGTGTTTAAGCTACTGTTATGGCGGTCGTCATAGGAGGTCGCATGGCCGAAACGGATGCTCGCACGCGCATGGTCGCAGGCGCGGCCGACATGATCGGCCGTCGCGGGGTGAACGCCGCCAGCGTCCGGGAACTGGCCAAACACACCGGCGCCCCGCTCGGCTCCACCTATCACTACTTTCCCGGCGGGAAGGCGCAGCTGGCCGCCGAGGCGGTCCGCTGGGCCGACGACCTGACCGCCCAGACGTTGGCTCGGGCCACCGGGCCGGTGGAAGGGCTGGACGCCTTCATCACAATGTGGCGGAACACATTGACGGACACTGAGTTCCGGGCCGGCTGCCCGGTGCTCGCGGTCGCCGTCGAAGACCCGGCCGACGGTGACCCGGCGCCGCGTGATGCGGCGGTGTTCGCCTTCGGGAATTGGACCTCGATCCTGGCGGGTGCGCTGCGTGCGCACGGCGTCGCCCACCGGCAGGCCACCGGCACCGCGACCCTGATCGTGGCGTCGGTGGAGGGGGCGGTGGCGATGTGCCGGGCCGAACGCGCCACCCAGCCACTGGACACGGTGGGCCGGGAGCTGCGCAGCATCCTGGAATCGATGCTGGCGCAGCGGGACTGAGCCGCGCAAGGTCAGGGCAGCGGGACCCGCCACACGACCTTGGTGGTGCCGCCGCCCTCACCGAACGCCAGCGTGCCGCCGCACTCCTGCGCACGCAGCCGCAGATTCGCCAGCCCGCTCTCGGTGATGGGGCCATCGAAACCGATTCCGTTATCAGCGATTTCGATGGTCAGTTCGTCGTCGACGCGCACCGATATGCCGACCTCGGTGGCGTGTCCGTGCCGCACGGCGTTGCTCACCGCTTCGCGGACCACGGCCTCGGCGTGGTCCGCGGTCGCCGCCTCGATCACCGACAGCGGACCGGTGTAGCTCGCGGAGGTGCGGACGCCGGCGGAGCCGAACTGGGTCAGCGCGGAATCGAGTCGCTGACGCAGTCGGGTGCTTCCCGCCGAGCCGCTGTGCAGATCGAAGATCGCGGTGCGGATCTCGGAGATGACCTCCTGCAGGTCGTCCACACATTTCTCCACACGCTGTTGCGCGTCGGCCGGGCGGATGCGCGGGATGGTGCCCTGCAGCGCCAACCCCGCGGCGAACAGCCGCTGGATGACGTGATCATGGAGGTCGCGCGCGATCCGGTCACGATCGGTGAGCACATCGAGCTCGCGCATCCGGCGCTGGGTGGTGGCCAGCTGCCAAGCCAGCGCGGCCTGATCGGTGAACGCGGCGGCCATCGACAGGTCGTCGTCGCTGAACGGGCCAAATTCGGGGTCGCGCCGGGTGATCAACACGCCCGCAACGGTTTCGGTGGTGCGTAGCGGAAGCACCATCGCCGGGCCGGTCGCGCCGGCGAGCTCGAGATGGTCGGTACGTACCGGAATCCGCTGCGCATACGCCTCGCTGATAACTCCCACGCCGACCGGGAACGGCGCAATGTTCGCGAAGTCGACCGGTTGGGCACCGGCGGCCTCGACGACGACGAGCTCATCGACGGACCCGTCGTCCTCCTCCTCGCCGGGGACCGCGACGACGGCCAGTGCGGACCCGGTCAGCTTTCGGGCCTGCTCGGCGATCACCCGGAACACCGCCGCGGGGTCGGTACCGGACAGCAGTTCGGTGGCGATGTCGCGGGTCGCCTCGATCCAGGCCTGCCTGCGCTGAGACAGCTGGTACAGCCGGGCGTTGTCGATCGCGATGCCGGCGGCGGCGGCCAGCGCCTGCGCCAGCACCTCGTCGTCCTCGCTGAACGGCTGCCCGGAGTTCTTCTCGGTCAGATACAGGTTGCCGAACACTTCGTCGCGGATCCGGATGGGCACCCCGAGGAAGGTCGTCATCGGCGGGTGGTGCGCCGGAAAGCCCACGGACGCAGGATGATCGCGGATGTTGTCCAACCGGATGGGCTGCGGATCGTCGATCAGCACCCCCAGTACACCGAGGCCCTGCGGCAGCTTCCCGATCTGGTGGCGGGTGGTCTCGTCGATGCCCTGGTAGATGAACTCCACGAGTTCCGACCCCTGCCCGCGTACACCCAGGGCGCCGTAGCGGGCATCGATCAATTCGATCGCGGTGTGCACGATCGTGGCCAGGGTCGCATCGAGTTCCAGACCGGACGTGACGGCCAGCATCGCGTCGACCAGGCCGTCGAGACGGTCCCGGCCCTCGACGAGTTGTTCGACACGGTCCTGTACCTCGCTGAGCAGTTCGCGCAGGCGCAGCTGCGAGAGTGTCTCGCGCAGCGGGCGGTTGCGTCCCTCGTCCGGTCCGGCCACCACACGATCCTATTGTTCGCGGGTGGTCCGGCGATCGAGCTTCGAGACGAACACCGCGGCCTGGGTGCGGCGCTGCATCCCGAGCTTGGCCAACAGTCGCGACACATAGTTCTTCACGGTCTTCTCGGCCAGGAACATGCGGGCCGCGATCTGCTTGTTGGTCAGCCCCTCACCGAGCAGGTCGAGCAGCACCCGCTCCTGGTCGGTGAGTCCGGACAACGGGTCGGACCGTTCGGCGGAACCGCGCAGCTTGGCCATCAGCGCCGCGGCCGCCCGGTTGTCCAGGAGCGAACGGCCCGCCCCGACCTCCTTGATGGCCTGGGCGAGCTCCATTCCTTTGATGTCCTTCACCACATAGCCACTGGCGCCGGCCAGGATCGCGTCGAGCATCGCCTCGTCGGAGGTGAACGAGGTGAGCATCAGACACCGAAGGTCAGGTAGCTGCGACAACAACTCCCGGCACAATTCGATGCCGTTGCCGTCGGGCAGCCGGACGTCCAGGACGGCGACGTCGGGGCGTAGCGCGGGGATGCGCGCCAACGCTTCGGACACCGACCCGGCTTCGCCGATCACATCGAGGTCGGGGTCGGAGCCGAGCAGGTCCATCAGCCCGCGGCGCACCACCTCGTGGTCGTCGACGAGGAACACCGACACCATGGCGACACCTTTCGCGAGCTGACCTGTCACCATTGTCCCCCCGGTCAGATCTCCACCCGCAGCACACCGTGCAGCGGGCGGCGCGGTGTGGGTGGCGGCACCTCGTCCAGCGGTGGCGCGATCCCGATCCGCACCAGCACCTGCGGCGAGCTCCGGTGGACCAGCGCGCCGACGATGTCGCGGCTGACGGGCATCTCGGTCACGTGGGTCAGCGTGCAGGACGACATGCCGGCCATCGTGGCGTCCAGCAGCACCGCGGACAGCGCTTCACCGGCCGCGAGGATTCCCTCGGGGCTGTCCTCGGCCGCGGAGATGACCAGCAGGCGCGCCTGATCGTCGCCGATGTCGAGCCGGCGTTCCCGGTTGCGGGTGATGGGGAAGGTGCGGCCGACGTCGACGCGGTCGGCTTCCTGCGCCGAGACCAGTGCGGTGTGGGGTATTCCGTCGTTCACCTCGAACGGCGAAGTCCACCAGGTGATCTCGTGGTGGTACTCGGAATCGTAGAGACGCATGGCGTCGGTCAGGTGGGAAGCGTCGGCCAGGGTCTCCCGATCGGCGGGGTCGATCACGTCGAGGGTGCACCCCGACGGTGTCGCGCCGACCCACGCCAGCCGATCGAAGGAGTCCCGGTCCGGCGGCGCGGCGAACGGCAAGCGGTCGGTGCGCCGCTGCAGGATCGCGTCCGCGCGCCTGCGCTGCTCGTCGCTCACGTCGGCCGGCGTGCTCAGGCTGATGTCCGCGATGTGGTGGGGATCTCGAGTGCTGGGAAAGCGCACGACGTGGGTCCCATAGCCCCCCGCCGCCATCGCGACCCGGAAATGATCCAGCGCGGCACCGCAGCTGAGCAGGCCCTGGCGCGCACCCGCGTCGGAGGCGACCAGGTGGTCGGGGTCCAGGAACAGCGACACGGTGCCGGACCTGATCACCCAGCGCCACGGCTGGCTGTTGTGATACGACGGAGCGCGGCACGCGAGGTGCACGGCGTCCTCGATGAGAGTGACCTGTTGCAGTGTCGTCGGCATAGTTGGATCGTGCTCCGTTGCCGCCGTGTGCAGCAGGGCCAGAAGTCCCTAGTCCGATTGCGAGGCCTCCAAATAGGCCACGATCGCGTTGGACAGGCCGCGGCGGGCCTCGTCGAGATCGATATAGCTGCCGAGTTGGCGTTCGGAGGTGATGCCGCGCATGGCGCCGGGAATGAACAACGCCACCTCCCGGACCCTGGCGGGGTCGACATCCAGGTCGGCGAAAGCCTTCTGGCAGGCCGTGATCCACGTCCGCTGCCAGGATGCGAGCTCCGCCGCCGTCTGGGGGAACAGCCGCTCGAGCTCGGTCCGGTCCCGGGGCAACGCTGCGCGCAGGTTCTCGATGGCGCGGGAATCCGTCGCGGTCAAACCGTCGTACATGATCTCGAGGATGGCCGACACACGCCCGGCCAGCGGGCCGTGCGGCGCGGCGCGGGAGGGCAGTTCACCCCGCCGTTCCGCGGTGAAGCGCAGCACCGCGGCCCACAGTCCGTCGATGTCGCCGAACTGGTATTTGACCGTGCCCCAGGTGGCTCCGGCGTCCTTGGCGATCCGGTTGCCCGACACCGACCCCGGTTCACCGGAGGCCAAGGCCTGCAGCGCAGCATCCAGCATGCTCTCGCGCGAAGCCTGGCCTCGCCGGTTGGTGCGGCGTTCGGCAGCCTCGGTCATCACGGGGATGCTACGCGAGTATTGACTTTGATAGAACCCTCTGTGATTGTTGGCCCATGGCAAAACCGCCGTTGTCGATGGTCCCGACGGGCTGGTTCCAGGTGGCGTGGTCCGCCGAGATCGGTGTCGCCGATGTGCACCGGATGACGTACTTCGGGCGCGAGATGATCGCGTGGCGGGCGCAATCCGGGCGTCTGACCGTCATGGACGCCTACTGCGAACATCTCGGCGCGCACCTCGGGCATGGCGGCCACGTCGAGGGCGAGGTCATCGAATGCCCGTTCCATGGATGGCAGTGGAACCACGAGGGGCGCAACGTCTGCATCCCGTACCAGGACCGGCCCAACCGGGGGCGCCGGATGACGACCTATCCGGTGGCCGAGCGCAACGAATCCGTCTATATCTGGCATGACATCGAGGGCAGGGCACCGTATTTCGAGGTCCCCGACATCTTCGCGGACTTCGGCGACCGCACCGCCGAGGACTACTACCCGCAACAACGCCTGCACGCCGAGTCGCTGGAGATCCACCCGCAGTACGTGCTGGAGAACGGCGTCGACTTCGCCCACTTCAAGTTCGTGCACAAGACGCCGATCGTCCCCGTCTTCACCCGCCACGACTTCGCCGAGCCGTGGTCCTACGTCGACTTCACCATCACCTTCGAAGGTGACGACGGCCAGCGCATCGAAGACGTCGACAGCGGGGTCGAGGCGATCAACGGCGGACTGGGGATCGCGGTGACAAAGAGCTGGGGGATGATCGACAACCGCACCATCTCCGCGGTCACCCCGGTCGACGACCGCACCTCCGATGTACGGTTCATGGTCTACATCGGGCGCACCCCCGGACGCGATGATCAACGCACCGAGGACAAGGCGCGGATGTTCGGCGACGAGGTGATCCGCCAGTTCGCCCAGGACATCGATATCTGGAAACACCAACGCTATTCGGATCCGCCGGCCCTGGCGACCGCCGAGTATGAGGGCTTCACGGCGATCCGCAAGTGGGCGGTCCAGTTCTATCCCGACGGTCGCGGCGGCTCCGCTGCGGACCTGGCCAGAATCAGAGAGGTTGACACCCTATGACCCAGCAGATCCGCGTCTTCCAGGTCGCCACCGGCAACGTCGGCTCCGAGATGATCAAGCGCATCGCCGCGCATCCCGACCTCGAACTCATCGGATTACATTGCTACTCAACGGACAAGATCGGCCGGGACGCGGGTGAGATCGTCGGCCTGGAGCCCAACGGGGTGATCGCGACCGGCACGGTCGAGGAGATCATCGCCGCCAAACCGGATGTGCTCACCTTCCACGGCGTCTTCCCTGATGAGGACCTCTACGTGAAAGTCCTTGAGGCCGGGATCAATATCGTCACCACCGCGGACTGGATCACCGGTTGGCATCGGGACTCGAACCATCCGCACCCGTCGGGTCGCCCGGTGAGCGAGGTGCTGGCTGCGGCTGCCGCCAAGGGCGGAGTGACGTTCTACGGCACCGGGATGAACCCGGGTCTGAATCAGATTCTGGGCGTGCTGTGTTCGGCCGACGTCGCCGAGATCGACAACGTCACCACCATCGAGTCGGTGGACGTGTCCTGTCACCATTCGGCCGACACCTGGAAAGAGGTCGGCTACGGGCTGCCCGTCGACGACCCGAGACTGCCCGACATGCTGGAGAAGTACACCCGGGTGTTCGCCGACAGTGTGCTGCTAATGGCGGACTGCTTCGACGTGCAACTCGACGAGGTGAAGTTCAGCTATGAACTCGGCGCCTGCACCAAGGATGTCGACCTGGGCTGGTACCAGCTGCCCAAGGGCTCGCTCGGCGGCAACTACATCAAGTACCAGGGCATGGTCGGTGGCGTACCGAAGATCGAAACCCATCTCGAATGGCAGATGACCCCGCACACCGACCCGAGCTGGGATATCAAGGGCTGCTACATCACTCAGGTCATGGGTGACCCGTGCGTCTACAACAAGCACATGATCTTCCCGAAGCCCGGCGTCGACCTGTCCGACCCGACGAGCTTCGCTTCCATCGGCATGACCGTCACGGGTCTGCCGGCGCTGAACGCCATCAAGTCGGTGGTGGCCGCCCGTCCGGGTCTGCTCACCAGCGCCGACCTGCCGCTGCGTGGGTTCGCCGGTCGCTTCAGGTGAGCGTCAGCGCCGGTCCGATCCAGCGTCGCAGGTAGGCCCGCAGGCGCGCGCCCGAGCGCGGCGGGTCGGTCGGCGCGACGATCATCGACTGGATGTTGCGTAGCAGGAACTCGATGAGTTCGTCGAGTGTGGTGTCCTCGTAACCTATTGCTGCCCAATCAATATGGGTGTGCCGGAGCATGGTTCGGCAGCGGGTGATGACATCTGGCGTGAGCATGCCGCGGCTGAAGCTGTTGGTGCGGTCATTGGCCAGGAGCAATTCCAGTAGCGGCTCGTGGGGGAGCCGCTCGATGATGTGCGCAACCACCTCGACGAGCTGTTCGGTGACATCCAGGTTCGCGGTCATGGCCCCGATGTCGGTGACGAAACCCTCGAGGCTCACCTCGGCCACCGCCGTGAACAGGTCCTCGGTGCCGGTGAAGTAGCGGTAGATGGTCCTGCGGGTGATGCCGAGTGAGTCGGCCACGTCGGCCAGCGCGGTCGCACCGGCGCCGCGCTCGTCGATCATCGTCCGCGTGGCATCGATGATCCGTTTGCGCGCCTCGGCGTCGTCGGCCGGTGGTGCACCGCCCCATCCTTTGCGTCCCACGACGTTGACTCTTCCAGATCCTTCGACTAACAATGCACAAGTTACACAATGCGACAAAGTGTGTAATCAATTGATCTGGGAGGGTCCGATGACCGATCTCGAGGTGCGCCGGCCGAAGTTCGACTTCACCGCGGACGTGCCGTGGAACTGGAACCCGCAGAATCCGGCGTTCTCGTTCTTCATGAACGCGACATCGATGCTGGCCGTAGGGTTCGAGCAGATGATCGTCGCCGCGGTTCAGGAAGCAAAACCGCTGATCACCGATCCCGCCGTCGCCGCCGAGGCGACGGCCTTCCTGCGTCAGGAAGCCCAGCACTCCAGCACCCACCGCAAGCACGTCACGGCGCTGATCAAGAGCTATCCCGGACTGCAGCAGACCTTCGACGCCGTGACGGCCAGCTTCGACCGGGTCACCGCCACCACGCCGCTGGAGTTCCGGCTGGCCTATGTCGCCGACCTCGAGGCGACCTTCACGCCGAGCTTCAAGATGATGCTGGACAACGACGACGCGCTGTTCCGGCCGGGCGACGAACGCGTCGCCTCGCTACTGGTATGGCACTTCGTCGAAGAGGTGGAGCACCGCAGTTCGGCGCTGGTCATCTACGACGCCGTCGTGGGCAGCAGTTGGTACCGGCTGCGGGCGCTACCCGGGGTGGTCAAGCACATGATCGGGGTGCTGGCCATCATCGCCGACGGCGCCAACGCGCACATCCCCGAGGAGGAGCGGCAGGTGGACGCCCGCACGCTGCTGCCGGCCTACGGGATGCGCCAGGCACTGCGACAGAAACTCGGGCGGGCAGGCGGTGGGCCGGGAACTGCCTTCGCCGCCGTGCCGCGGAGGCAACGGATGGTCGCCGCCGGCCGGGTGTTGCTCAGCCAGACACCGTTTCACAACCCGGAGCGTGAACCGTTGCCGGAACTCGCGGACCGCTGGTTCCGGCGGTGGGACGACGGCGGCGACGTCACCCGGTGGTACACGGCCGAGGCGGTGCGCTGATGTCGCAGTGCAATGCGATATTCGACGAGATAGCGCATCGGGTGGGAGATTTCACCTGCCGTGGTGCACCCGCGGTGGTGCACCTGCGCAATCCGTTCGCGCTGTCGAACTCGACGTTGCCGGTGCTCGAGTTGATGATGGTGGCCGGCGCGGTGTTCGCGTTGTGGTGGGCGATCCGCCGGCTGCGCCGCGACGGCGACGCCACCAATCTGGTGCTGTGGTTCGCGTCCGGCTTGTACCTGCTGGCGATCGAGATACCGCTGTACTTCCCCGATGTCTTCGGGGTGCAGGATCACGTCGGAGTGGTGTTCGCGCACAACGTGTTCACGGTGCAGTTCCTGTTCGAGCGACTCCCGCTGTACATCGTGGCGCTCTATCCCGCGCTGGCGACGCTGGCGTATGAGATCGTGCGCGCGTTCGGGGTGTTCCGCGACCGTGGCGTCGTGGTGGGAGCGGTCTGCGTCGGCTTCGTGCACCACTGCTTCTACGAGGTGTTCGATCAGCTGGGTCCGCAACTGCGTTGGTGGGCCTGGAACACCGACAACAATCTGAACCACCCGATGCTGGCCTCGGTACCGATGACCAGCGTGGTGATCTTCGCGGCGCTCGGACCCGGAGTGCTGGTGCTGCTCGTCACCCGCCTGGTGCGGGCCGGGCGGACGTACTCGGTACCAGACCTGTTGTGGTGCACGGTGATTGCCGGTGCCCTGGTACCCATCGGTGTCGCCGTCTTGAGCATCCCGTTCTCACTGTTCGGCGGGGAGCGGCCGAACGTCACCGCGCAGGCCGTGGTGTTCGCCCTCGAACTGGTGGCGATCGCGGCGGTCGCCATCCCGGTTCTGCTCAGGCAGTGGCGGGCGGGCCGCGCCGAGTCGAATCGTTTCGTGGCGGTGTTCGGGCCGGTCTACCTCGGGGTGCTGACTCTGTTGTGGCTGACCGCGCTGCCTGCCTACTTCGCGGCCGTCGACGGTGTCACCGCAGACGGCACGCCGGTCGGCAATCTGGCGTACGCCGCGGTGTCGCTGGTGCTGGCGGCGTCGTGTGTGGCCGGCGTGGGTTTCTCAGCCGCCCACCATGATCAGGCCGCCGTCGACCGGAATCAGCTGCCCGGTGATGAAACCGGCGCCCGCACTGCACAGGAACACCAGGGCGGGACCTAACTGGTCCGCCGGATCGCCGAGTTTTCCGCCCAGCGGGATCGTCGATTTCAACTGTTGGTCGATGAATTTCGCGACGTCCGGGCCGAGGAAGTCCCGCAGGCGTTCGGCCCCCGGCGTCTCCACCGCCGGAGCCAGCGCATTCACGGTGACGCGGTCGGCGGCCCAGGCTTTGGCGGCCGACCGCGTCCACGCCTGCACCGCGCCCTTGCTGGCGGCGTAGGCGGCCGAGATCGGGCTGCCCATGACGGCTTCCGCTGACCCGAAATTGATGATGGCACCGCCCTTTTCGCGCAGGACGGCGTGGGCCGCCTGATTGGTCAGGATGGTGGCTCGGACGTTGGTGGCCAGTAGTGAGTCGATCTGGTCGGCGGTGATGTGACCGGGTACGCCGGCCTGCCACAACCCGGCGGCGTTCACCAGGACGTCGAGGCCGCCCAGCGCGTCGACCGCCGCATCGACCGCGTGCTGCACCGACTCAGGATCGCGGGCGTCACACCGCAACCAGGTCGCGGCCAGGCCCTCGGGCGGTGGCGTGGAGTGATAGGTGGCGGCCACCCGTGCGCCGGCGTCGCCGAGGACATGAACCGCCGCCGCGCCGATCCCGGTCGCCGCGCCGGTCACCAGGATGCGCCGACCTGCAAGGGCTGCCATGGCGGTCACGGTAAGCCTTACTGGTTAGCCTGTCAAAGGATTCGCGGTAATGTCTCGCCGATGACGGTGTTCGATGACGGCATTGCACTGGAAGCTCTGGATGAGGACCGGTTACGCGGGCGGACGGTCCCGGAATGGGCGAACATGGTCGGCCCGTTCGGTGGCATCACCGCGGCCACCATGCTCCGGGCCATCGAACTCCAGCCCGACGTGCACGGATTTCCCGTCGCGCTCACGGTGAACTATCTGGCGCCGATCGTGGACGGGGGCTTCGACGTCCAGGCGCGAGCCGTGCGCACCAACCGGTCCAATCAGCATTGGTACGTCGAGCTGAGTCAGGGCGGCGAGGTGAAGACCACGGCCACTGCGGTGTTCGCCGTGCGCCGCGAGACGTGGGCCGATACCGAGTTGGCGCCGCCGGTGGTGCCGTCGCCGGACGAGATCGGTGTAGGCGCGAATCCGCTGGGTGTGGTGTGGCTGGGCAATTACGACATCCGCTTCGTCGAAGGCGCCATCCCGGCTACCGACCCAGCACCGTCGCCGTCCTCGCAGACCGTCATGTGGGTCAGGGACAAGCCGGCGCGGGGACTGGATTTCGCGTCCCTGAGCGCGGTGTGCGACATCTTCTATCCGCGGGTCTATCTACGGCGCGGCCAGCTGATGCCGGCCGGCACCATCTCATTCACCGTCTACTTCCATGCCGACGAGGCTGAACTCGCGGCTCAGGGTGACGACTTCGTGCTGGGTGTGGCCCGAGCTCAGCGATTCGGTGCCGGGCACTTCGATCAGACGGCGCAGATCTGGAGCCGGACGGGCGGCCTGCTGGCCACGACGCATCAGTTGGTCTATTACAAGGGCTGAACGGGCCGGCTGAACCGAAAAAAGCCTGACCGGCGAGTCGGGTGACTCGCCAGCCAGGCTTCTGACGTTGAAGTTAGTGGGCGTGCTTGCGGTGACGGCGAACGAGAGCGGTCAACCAGCGAACGTCGAGCAACATGTGATCCGCCTTTCTTTGTTATGCGGTCTTGTGAAGCAGCGGGAGCAGACGCCGGCGGGCAAGGGTGCCCTCGGCGAAGTGATGCAGCGCCTCGGGCACCGATGCGGTGATCGGGAAGGCGTCGTCGAGCATTTCCAGGATGTCGAGAACCTGCGGGCTGGCGACCAGCGCCCATTCGACCCCGGCCAGGTCGCACTCGTCATCGAGTCCGTAGAGCAGGGATACGCCGCGGGCGGACAGTCCCGTCACGCCGCTCAGGTCGAGGACAAAAGGCTTCTCGGTGAGAACCATCTGCCGGACCCGGTGGGTGAGGTGGTCGAAGTTGGCGTCGTCGATGACTCCCGTGAGCGTCGCAACGGTCGCCAGATGGCGGCACTGTGCACGCAGCTGGGCACCGTCACAGTCGACCGCCGGGTTGCCGTAGCGGAATGCGATCGTCATGTAATGCCTCCCTTCGATGTGTGGAACTAACACTGAAGTTATCGGCCGAATTTAAGGTACCTGGGAGTACGCATTAATACTTTGCTAAGACTTACGCCTGAAATGCGCGTAAGGGTTTGCTGAGAGTTTTCAATTGTGTTGCTGCGCAACATATTTCATATTGCTTAAGATTAGTCCTCAGTAATTGACGTCAACTTACTGTTGAGTAGCCTCAAATTGCGCTCAGCGTTGAAACTGTCCGCCGCGGTACCCGTCCCACGGCGAATAGTCGGCGATCAGCGGCTCCTGCGGGGGGCGTTCCTGCTCGGGCACGTGCTGGAGATTGACCCGTACCCGGTACCAGATCGAGCTCGGTCCGCGCATCCCGTCGACCAGCACATCCACCGGTGTCAGCAGGTCGGCCGCCGCCCGATGACGGCCACGCCAGACGTCCAGCGCCGCCATCGCCTCGTCGCGGGTCTTGGTCCGCGCGACCTCGATGAGCGGCATGGTCATCGTCCGCTTGCCGGTGCCCTTCGGGGGTTTCTCGGCCGGCCCCATCTCCTTGGCCAGCGCCAGCAGCGGTTCCAGGCCGCCGGGGGCGTCGTCCATGTTTTCCCAGGGATCGCCGATCGTGGCGAACCGCGCGGGGACGGTGGCGACGGTGAACGCCTCGGCCCGGCAGTCCGGCACCTCGTCCCAGTGCAGTGGGGTGGACACCCGGGCGTCCGGGGTCGCCCGCACCGAGTACGCCGAGGCGACGGTGCGGTCCTTCGCGTTCTGGTTGAAGTCGACGAACACCCGCTCGCCGCGCTCTTCCTTCCACCAGCGTGCGGTGGCGAGATGCGCCGCCCTGCGTTCGACCTCTCGCGCCACCGTCTCGGCGGCCAACCGGACCTGCTTGAACGGCCAGTGCGGATGGATGCGTGCATAGATGTGGAATCCCCGCGACCCGGACGTCTTCGGCCAGGCGGTCAGCCCATGGTCGTCGAGCACCTCGCGGGCCACCTGCGCCACGGCCAGGATCTGCTGCCAGTCCACCCCGGGCATGGGGTCCAGATCGACCCGAAGTTCGTCGGGATGGTCCAGGTCAGCGGCCCGCACCGGGTGCGGGTTCAGGTCGACACAGCCGAGGTTGACGGCCCAGACCAGGCCCGCCGGATCGGTGAGCACTGCCTCCTTGGCCGACGTACCCGAGGCGTACTTGAGCTCGGCGACGCTGATCCAGTCCGGCCGTTTCTCCGGCGCGCGCTTCTGGAAGATCGCCTCCTGTGAGATGCCCTTGACGAAGCGCTTCAGGATCATCGGCCGGTCCGCGACACCACGCAGCGCGCCACCGGCGACGGCGAGGTAATAGTCGATCAGGTCCCTCTTGGTCACTCCCGCGTCGGGGAAGACCACCTTGCCGGGATTGCTGATCGGTACCTGCCGGCCGCCCACATCCAGTGAGACCGCGTCGGCCATGGAGCCCATGGTAGTTACCGGCCCGGGTGCGACGTGTGTCACATAGTGTGGCCGTATGCCCAGTCTCTTCGACCTGCCCGTGCAGGCGGCGGCGAAAGCCCAGCAATACTTCGACCGTGGCTCGGCCGAGCTGCACTACGCCCGCAAGATGTTCGAGGCGGGCGCGTTCAAGCTCGAGCCACCACAGAATTTCGTCGCCATGCTCGCCGACATCCGGCGCTGGGGCGAGTTCGGCATGATCCCGGCGCTCAACGCGCGCCGCTACCCGGACCGGACCGCCGTCATCGACGACGACGGTGAAATCACCTTCGCCGAACTGGATCAGGCCGCGCACGCCGTGGCCAACGGGCTGCGCAACAAGGGCGTCCGCGGCGGTGACGGTGTCGCGCTGCTGATCCGCAATCACCGCTGGTTCCTCATCGCCGTCTACGGCGCGGCCCGGGTCGGGGCCCGGATCATCCTGCTCAACAGCGAGTTCTCCGGTCCGCAGATCAAAGAGGTGTCCGAGCGTGAGGGCGCCAAGCTGGTCATCTACGACGACGAGTACACCGCCGCCGTGGCGCAGGCGGACCCCCCGCTGGGCAAGCTGCGCGCCCTGGCCACGAATCCGGACAAGCCGGATGAGCCGTCGGGCACCGACGACACCCTCGCCGACCTCATCAAGCACAGCAGCAAGCAGCCCGCGCCGAAGGCCTCCAAGCACTCGTCGGTGATCATCCTGACCAGCGGCACCACCGGTACCCCCAAGGGCGCCAATCGCAGCACCCCGCCGTCGCTCGCACCGATCGGCGGCGTGCTGTCGCACGTGCCGTTCAAATCCGGTGAGGTGACCTCGCTGCCGGCGCCGATGTTCCACGCGCTGGGCTTCCTGCACGCCACCATCGCGATGATGCTGGGCACCACCCTGGTGCTGCGCAGGCGCTTCAAGCCGGCGACCGTGCTGGCCGACGTCGAGAAGCACAAGGTGACCGCGATCGTCGTGGTGCCGGTGATGCTGTCCCGCACGCTCGACGAACTGGAGAAGACCCAGCAGAAGCCGAACCTGTCCAGCCTGCGGATCGTGTTCGTGTCCGGCTCGCAGTTGGGCGCCGAACTGGCCACCCGCGCGCTCAAGGATCTGGGCCCGGTGGTCTACAACCTGTACGGCTCGACCGAGATCGCGTTCGCCTCCATCGCCCGGCCCAAGGACCTGTCCAAGAATCCGGCGACGGTGGGCCCGCCGGTCAAGGGCATCACCGTGAAGATCTTGGACGACAACGGAACCGAGCTTCCGCAGGGTGAGGTGGGGCGGATCTTCGTACGCAACACGTTCCCGTTCGAGGGCTACACCGGTGGCGGTGGCAAGCAGATCATCGACGGCATGCTGTCCTCGGGCGACGTCGGCTACTTCGATGAGAGCGGTCTGCTGTTCGTGTCGGGCCGCGACGACGAGATGATCGTCTGCGGCGGTGAGAACGTCTTCCCCGCCGAGGTCGAGGATCTCATCAGCGGACACCCCGAGGTGGTCGAGGCGACCGCGCTGGGCGTGGAGGACAAGGAATGGGGCCACCGGCTGCGTGCTTTCGTCGTGAAGACCGAGGGCGCGTCCGTCGACGAAGAGGCGATCAAGACCTACGTCAAGGAGAACCTGGCCCGCTACAAGGTGCCGCGCGAGGTGGTCTTCCTCGACGAACTCCCGCGTAACCCGACGGGAAAGATCCTCAAACGCGAGCTGCGCGAACTCTGAGTCCGGAATAGATGGGCCGGCCGGAGGGTAGTTATAGCTCGTGAATATCGACCTCTCCGGAAAGACGGCACTCGTCACGGGTTCCACTCAGGGCATCGGGCTGGCCATCGCGCAGGGCTTGGCCGGCAGCGGCGCGCGGGTGGCGGTCAACGGCCGCACCGCATCCCGCGTCGACGAAGCGGTGGCCACCCTCGGCGGTGACGCGTTCGGGGTGGCCGCCGACGTCAGTACCGCCGAGGGCGCGGCCGAGCTGCTGGCCGTCCTGCCCGAGGTGGACATCCTGGTCAACAATCTCGGCATCTTCGGTGCGGTGCCGGCCCGCGAGGTCACCGACGAGCTGTGGCGCAGCTACTTCGAGGTGAATGTCCTTGCCGCGGTGCGCCTTATCCGCGCCTACCTGCCGGGCATGACGGACCGTGGCTGGGGCCGGGCGATCCAGATCGCCAGCGACTCCGCCATCGTCATCCCCGAGGAGATGATCCACTACGGCGTCTCCAAGACCGCGCTGCTGGCCGTATCGCGCGGGTTCGCGAAGGATGCCGCGGGCACCGGGGTGACCGTGAACTCGGTGATCGCCGGGCCGACGCACACCGCGGGCGTCGAGGACTTCGTCTACGAGCTGGTCGACAAGAATCTGCCGTGGGACGAGGCCCAGCGCGAGTTCATGCGCAAGCACCGCCCGCAATCCCTGCTGCAGCGGCTCATCGAGCCGGATGAGATCGCCAACATGGTGACCTATCTCGCATCACCGCTGGCGTCGGCCACCACCGGCGGCGCGTTGCGCGTCGACGGCGGCTACGTGGACTCGATTCTCCCTTAGTTCGCCGAAACTACGTTTTGTGGCGTGATTTTCGTCAATCCGCGACACAAACCGTAGTCTCGGCGCTATGGATTACGGGTCGCGGGGCAGGCCCAGCAGGCGCTCGGCGATGATGTTCAGCTGCACCTCGGTGGTACCGCCGTAGATCGTCGTCGCCCGGCTGAACAACAGGTAGTCGGCCCACGTGCCGGTGATCTGTTCCTTGTCACCGACCGCGCCGTCGGTGCCGAAGGAGGACACCCCGAACTCGGCGTAACCCTGTCCGGTCTTCATCGACAACAACTTCGAGATGGCGGCGGCGGGCATCGGGTCCCCGCCGGCCAGCGTCAGCAGCGTCGAGCGCAGGTTGAGCACCTTGGCCGCGTAGCCCTCCGCGATGAGCTTGCCCGCGTGATTCTGCTCGATCTGATCGAACTGGCCCTCGCCGATGAACTTCACGAACTGGTCCAGGCTGGCCAGGAACGGCGGCTCGCCGCTGCCGATCGACACCCGCTCATTGGTCAGGGTGTTGCGGCTGACCTCCCAGCCGCGGTCCACCTCGCCCAGCACCATCGAATCCGGCACGAACACGTCGTCGATGAACACGGTGTTGAACATCGCGTCACCGGTGAGCTCGCGCAGCGGTTTGACTTCCACCCCAGGCGATTTCATGTCCAGCAGGAAGTAGGTGATGCCGTTGTGCTTGGGGGCGCTCGGGTCCGTGCGGGCCAGCAGCGCGCCCCACTGCGAGTACTGCGCACCCGTGGTCCAGATCTTCTGTCCCGTGATCCGCCACCCACCGTCGACCTTGGTGGCCTTGGTGCTCAGGCTGGCCAGATCCGAACCGGCGCCGGGCTCGGAAAACAGCTGGCACCAGATCATCTCACCGCGGAAGGTGGGTGAGAGGAACTGCTGCTGCTGTTCATCGGTGCCGTAGGCGACGATCGACGGGATGATCCACGCGGCGATCCCCATGTTGGGGCGGGCGACCTTTCCGGTGCTGAACTCTTGCGCGGTGATGATCTGCTCGATGGGGCCGGCGTTGCGTCCCCACGGCGTGGGCAGGTGCGGCTGCACCCAGCCGCCCTCGGCGATCGCGGCGTTACGTTCTTCGCGCGGAATGGCTTTCAGCGCGGCGACCTCGGCGCGGATCTCCTCGCGGAGCTTCTCGGTGTCCGGATCGAGGTCGATGTCGAGGTCGCGCAGACCGGTATTGGTGGCGGTGTCCACGACCAACTGCGGGTAGTCGGCGGCCCGGCCGAAGCTGGCCGCCAGCACGAGCGCACGACGGTAGTAGATGTTGGCGTCGTGCTCCCAGGTGAAGCCGATGCCACCGTGCACCTGGATGCACTCCTGGGCGCAGTGCTGCGTCGCCACCGGTGCCAGCGTGCCGGCGACGGCGGCGGCGAACTCGAAGTGGCTGTCGTCGTCGCCATTTCGGTACTCGTCGAGGGCGCGCGAGGCGTCCCACACCGCAGCGGTGGCCCGCTCGGTTTCGGCGATCATGCCGGAGCACTTGTGCTTGATGGCCTGGAACTGGCCGATGGGACGGCCGAACTGTTCGCGGATCTTCGCGTACTCGGTGGCGGTGTCGGTGGCCCAGCGGGCGACGCCGACGCTCTCGGCCGAGAGCAGCGTGGTGATGAGCGCGCGGGCGTGCGCGCGGGGGAGGTTGGACAGCACGCGGTCCAGACCGACCTCGACGGCGTTGGCCCGCACATGGGCCAGCGGGCGCAGCGGGTCGACGCTGGTCACCGGCTCGATTTCCAGCGTGTCGGCGTCCAGCACCACCCATTGCACGCTGCTTGCCTCACCCAGGCCGGACACCGGGAGCACCAGCAGTGACGCCTGCGCTGCGGCGGGCACGGCACGCACCTCACCGCGGATGACGAGGGTGTCGTCCTGGCGGGTGGCGGTCAGCCCGGAGTCGATGGCGTAGGCGGCGATGGTGTCACCGGCGGCCAGGCCTTCCAGCAGTGCGGATTTCGGATCGTTGGCGGAGATCAGCGCGCTGGCGATGGCCGAGGGGACGAAGGGTCCCGGTACGGCGCCGTAACCGAACTCGGCGAGGGTGATCGCCAGTTCGAGGATGCCGAAGCCTTGGCCGCCGACCTCTTCGGCGAGGTGTACGCCCTGCAGGCCCTGTTCGGCCGCCGCCTTCCAGTAGCTCGGCGGATTGGAGATCGGGGTCTCCAGCGCTTCGTGCAGCACCTCGGCGGGGGCCACCTTGGCCACCAGGGACCGGACCGAATCGGCCAGGTCGTTGTGCTCAGGATTGATCGCGATAGGCATATGCGCCCTTCCCTATTAACCGGTCGGTTGGGAACGAGGGTACCCCTGACGTGACCCGCGCCACTGAGAGGGGGCTATCTGACTTCGTTAACCAGGTGGGCCAGCGACGCACCGTCCCGGAGCCGGCGGCAGTTGTCGACGGCCATCTCCAGATATCGACGCATGGTGTCCACGGTGTACCAGGTGACGTGGGGGGTGACCACGACGTTGTCGAGGCTGAGCAGGGGAGTGCCGGGCGGCACCGGTTCGGTTTCGAAGACGTCCAGCCCGGCTGCGGCCAGGTGGCCGGACCGCAGCACGTCGACCAGGGCCGTTTCGTCGACGATCGGCCCACGCGACGTGTTCACCAGGACCGCACCGGGTTTCATCGCGGCCAGTTCGCTGGGGCCGAGCAGGTGATGGGTGTGCTCGTTCAGCGGCAGGTGCAGCGAGACGATGTCGGCGGCCGCCAGCAGGTCGGGCAGCGAGCGCCAGCCGGGTGTCCCGTCGTCGCGTGTGCTGGTGTGCACGACCTTGGCAGCCGGAGTGCCCATGGCCAGCACGATTCTTTCGACCTGCTTGGCGATGTTGCCGTAACCCACCAGGCCGACGGTGCAACCGCCGATGTCGCGCACCGTTTCACCCAGATCGGGATCCGACGGCCACCCGCGGCCCTCCCGGGTGGCGCGGTCCAGTTGGGGCAGCCGGCGCAGCGCCGCCAGGATGAGCAGCAGGGTGCCCTCGGCGACCGACGGCGCATTGGCGCCCGGCATGTTGGCCACCGCGATACCGCGCCGGGTGGCGGTGGTGACGTCGATCGTGTTCACCCCGGCGCCCAGTTTGTGCACCAGCTTCGCGTTCGCGGCCCGGTCCAGTTCGGCACCCGAGAGCGGCCGCAGCACATGCCAGATCACCTCGGCGTCGGGGAGTTCGCGGTAGAAGGTCTCGTCGTCGTCCTCGGCGCACCACCGGATGTCGAGCCAATCAGACTCCGGTGCAACGAAATCCAGGACCTTCGCGCCGGGCGTGAAGTGCGCGAGAACCCTTACTTCCACCGTTTGGCGATCCATTTGGCGATGGTATCGGCCTGCTCACTACGCGCACCCGGAGTGGTGAAGTAATGATCGGTGTCGATGGAGCACACCGTCTTGTCCGTCGACGCGAGTGCGGCGTGGATACGTTGGGCGTCCGACGGGAACACGCCGGTGTCCTGGTCGGCGTTGATCACCAGGGCCGGGCAGTCGATCAGTGCCAGATGCGGTTCGGCCCGGGTCTGGGCGTACCGCAGGCTCCACATGCCGAGCCAGCTGCGCAGCGTGCAGGCCGCGGCGATCCCGCGGGCAGATCGGTTGGCGTGCATCGGAGTTCCCGCGTAGCACAGGTTGCCCTGCCGTTTGGTGGGCTCCAGGGTGGGGTCGACCATCCGGGGGTCGGCCCAGGTGCGCAGCACGGTGAAGGGACGGTCGGAGTAACCGGCCGCGCGTACCCGTTCCAGTTCGGCTTCTGCCCAGTCGGTGATGGCCTCGTTGCGGGCGATCTGGGCGGCCCGGTAGCGGGCGAGGAAGTCCGCGCAGTAGGGAGGACCGTTCTTCTCCTCGAACAGATCCAGCGCGGCGTCGGTCGCCACCGCGTCGTTCTCGTCGATCACCGCGGCGTCCATCCATGCGGTGAGCACATCCGGGCGCCCCGGGTGTGCGGCACTGGCGACGTAGCCGTCGGCGGGGGGCAGATCGGCCAACCCGGCCGCGGGCCGCATCCCGTCGAGGGTGGGCCGGACATGGTTGTGCAGCGCCTGTGCTTGATACGCCGACATCAGCGATCCGCCGCCGGAATTGCCGAGCAGGATCACGGTTTCGATGCCCTGCACCTCGCGCAGCCAGCGGACTCCCACCCCGATGTCGACCAGGGCGTGGTCCAGCAGGAAGCTGCTCTCGAATCCCCGGAACCGGGTGTTCCAGCCGAGGAAGCCGATACCGCGGGTGGCCATGTAGTCGGCGAGGTAGTGCTCGGAGAAATCGATCTGATAGTGCGTGGCGATCATCGCGATCTTGGGCTTTCGCCCGACGCCGCGGTGGTAGAGGCCCTGGCAGGGGTGGCCACCGGCACCCGCGCGCAGGGCGGTCGGTGAGTCCAGTCCCACGAACTCGCGGGTGACGCCGGCGGCAGCACTCTTGCTCATGGTGCGGCAGCCTCCTTGTGGTAGATCGTTCGGTAGAAGATGTTGGCCAGGGTGGTGATACAGGCGCCGTCGTCCGCGGTGCCGGCGCCGTTGCCGGACAGCTTGGTGTAGCAGAACTGATTGAGCATCGACACCAGCGCCACCGCCACCAGGCTGGGATCGTCGTCGGCGCAGAACCCTTGCTGCTGAGCGTCTTCGACCATGGCGGTGACCAGGCTGATGGGCAGGGCGCAGATGTCCGCCCAGTACTGCGCGAAGTCGTCGCTGATCATGGCCAGCTGCGAAACGCTGATGATCTCGGCGAGCCGGTGCCGGTAGGTGTGCCAGTGGGCCGCCGCGGCGGCGTGCGCCCGTTCGGCATTGGTCAGACCGGGTTCGGCGGCGGCGCGGGCCCGGACGCGGGCCTCGTCGCGGAATCGCAGGGCCCAGTCCCGGACCATCGCCTCCTTGGAGTCGTAGTAGTTGTAGAACGACGCCGTGGAACGGCCGGCTTCGGCGGCGATGTCCGCGACCGTGGCGGCAAGAATTCCCTTGCGCGCGATGACATTCCGCGCGGCGCTGTCCAGAGCGGCCTGGGTCTGGCGGCCGCGGACGGTCGGGAGTTGAACGCGTGCGGTCTCGATGCTCCTGGCCTCCCGTCGCAGCATTGATCGAATCTGAATCTGATGTTAGGTTCAGATTCGCATCTGCGCCAGAGGGAGGGGTCATCATGATCAGGCCGGACAATCCCAACACCGAGTTCGCGCTCGGCGGCATCAACCACGTCGCGCTGGTGTCCTCGGACATGGCGCGCACCGTCGACTTCTACTCCGGCGTGCTCGGTATGCCGCTGATCAAGGCGATCGATCTGCCCGGCGGCATGGGCCAGCACTTCTTCTTCGACGCCGGCCACGGTGACTGCGTGGCGTTCTTCTGGTTCACCGACGCGCCCGACGGCGTGCCCGGCATCTCCGCACCGATCGCCCTGCCCGGCCTCGGCGAGATCACCAGCGCCGTGTCCACCATGAACCACCTGGCCTTTCACGTGCCGCCGGAGAAGTTCGACGAGTACCGGGAGAAGCTGAAGGCGAAGGGTATTCGCGTCGGGCCGGTGCTCAATCACGACGAGAGCGAATGGCAGGCGTCGCCGACCCTGCACCCCGGCGTCTACGTGCGGTCCTTCTATTTCCAGGACCCCGACGGCATCACCCTCGAATTCGCCTGCTGGATCAAGGACTTCAACCCGGACGAGGCGAAGGTGGCACCCCGGACCGCGGCCGACCGCCACGTCAAGGTGTAGCGCGCCCCCTACCCGCGAACGTTGATTACCGCTCGAAGGCACCCGCGTGTCTTCGAGCGGTAATCAACGTTCGCGGGAGATAGCTCAGTACAGCCGGGGGTCGGCAAACCCGTCGAGCAGCGTCGTCAACTGGTCGATCAGCTCGTCGCGACCGAACTCGATGGTGCCCGTCAACCATGCGTTGATGGTCTGACTGACGCCGCCGACCACGAAATGGGCCACGGCCTTGATATGCGGGTTCTCCGCACGTTGCAGCGCAGCCTGCAGGTGCTGGCCGGCCAGGATCGCGAACACCCCGCCCAGGTCGGCCCGCTTGCGCATCACCACCGCATTGGACAGATGCGGATCGAACAGCAACCGCCCGACCCGGGTGTCCTCGCCGACGGTCTGCACCAGGTTGGTGATGCCGGCGCGGTTCTGCTCGGCGAACGGGACGGCCGCCACGGCGGCCTGGGTCGTCGTCGCGACCTCGGTGATCACCGAGTCGAACACCGCCGCGACGAACTCGTCCTTGTCGGTGAACGCTTCGTAGAAGTGCCGGGTGGCCACCCCGGACTGCCGGCAGATGGCGCGGACGGTGAGCTCCTCGGTGCTGCCGCCGAGCAGGTCGAGGCCGGCCTCGATGAAGCGGCGGCGCCGGTCGGCCATTCGCTGCGGCGCCTCGACGCCGCGATACGGCCTGACCTGCGTCATGCTGCCATCTTGACACCTGTCCAGTACGGAAGGCAAGATCAGGAAACTTTCGTTCTCACTTTTGCGCACACGCTCTGTAGGGGTAATCAATGACGATCGCCGAACGTCCCATCAACGAGACCGCGCTCCTCCCGGTGCGCAAGGCCCGGTGGGGGGCCAGCGTCGACGACGGCCTGATGGGCGTGGCATTGCTGGCGGGTCCGGCCAACGTGATCATGCAGCTGGCCCGGCCCGGCGTGGGATACGGCGTCGTCGAGAGCAAGGTCGAGAGCGGACGGACCGACCTGCATCCGGTCAAGCGGGCTCGCACCACCTTCACCTATCTCGCGGTGGCCGGGCGTGGCACCGATGCGCAGAAGGCCGCCTTCCGCCGTGCGGTCAACGGAGCGCACGCCCAGGTGCACTCGACCGACGAAAGTCCGGTCAAATACAACGCTTTCGACAAGAACCTGCAGTTGTGGGTCGCGGCGTGTCTCTACAAGGGCGCGGTCGACATCTACCGGCTGTTCATCGGCGAGATGGACGAAGAGACGGCCGACCAGCACTACCGCGACGGCATCACGCTCGGCACCACCCTGCAGGTCACGCCCGAGATGTGGCCGGCCGACCGCGCGGCGTTCGACAAATACTGGGACGAGTCGCTGGATCAGGTGCACATCGACGACACGGTGCGCGACTACCTCTACCCGATCGCGGTGGCGCGGGTGCGGGGCGTGCGGTTGCCGGGACCGCTGCAGCGCCGCTCCGAGTATTGGGCCGGACTCGTCACGACGGGCTTCCTGCCGCAGCGTTTTCGCGACGAGATGCGCCTGCCCTGGGATGCGCGCCGGCAACGTCAGTTCGACCGGTTGATGAAGGTTTTGCGCGTCGCGAACAACGCGGCGCCCGGCTTCGTCCGGAAGTTCCCGTTCAACGTCTTGCTCAAAGACCTGGACTGGCGCATCCGGACGGGCCGTCCGCTGGTGTGACTGCATACGCGGTGACCATGTTTGCTGCATGACGTCGTGCCACTCGATGAGTGGCCGTCTTCGCTGTACCCGAAAGCCCGCTGCCAGCGAAGTTACGCCTTCGCGCGCGCGTCATCCTTGCCCAACTCTGCTCGCCGTCGATTCGCCCAGCTAGGGCGGCGAGCCCCCGCCTCCGGTGACTGGTGTCACTGGCGCAGCCGTCGCGCAACGTCTCGACAGTTAGTTAATGCAATGCTAACTTCACCCGAGTTAGCATAGGCAAACTTAAGGAGACGGCAGGCGGCTTTGCGCCCCTGCGCGAAGGCATATGGATACGGTCAATGGCACGCTCACGCCGAGCGTAGGAGTAGCGCGCGTCGACCGCGACGTCGCGAGCAGGTTCGCGACCTGCTGTCGCGCGTTGGGATTGTCCGTCAACGATCGGCAGCGCCCCGCCGACCTCGCGGCCGCCCGATCGGGATTCACCGAGCTGACGCGCATCGCCCGCGAACAGTGCGACGGCTGGGTCGGTCTGGCCGCCGCCGGCGCGGGTATCGGTGACGATGCCCCGCGCGTCATCGAGACCATCTGGCGGACCGCCGCGACCTTGGGCGTCCTGCAGCGCGACATCGCGCTGGTCCCCGGTGCCCTCGCGTTCACCTACGACACCGGCCTGTATCTGGAATTCCGGGCCGCCGATCGCGACGACATCCAACTGGCCTACGCCGCAGCGCTGGCTGAGCGCGGCGACTTCGCCACGGCCGATCAGCTGGCGGCCGAGCTCACCGAGCGCCGACCCGCCTGGTTGCAGGCCCGTTGGGTCCGGGTGGCGATCTTCCACCGCACCCGGCGCTGGTCGGATGTGGTGCGGCTGCTCACCCCGGTGGTCAACGACCCCAAGCTCGACGAGCACTACGCGCACGCCGCCCGGGTGACGCTGGGTATCGCCCTGGCCAACCTCGGCATGTACGCGCCGGCCATCTCGCACCTGGAGAACCCGGAGGGTCCCGTCGCGGTGGCCGTCGTCGACGGCGGGCTGGCCAAGGGGCTGTCACTGCGTGCCCAGGGCGACGCCGACGAGGCGGGCGATGTGCTCGCCGAGTTGTACGCCGCCAACCCCGAACATGCGGGAACCGAAGCGGCGCTGCTCGATTCGTCTTTCGGTCTGACCACCACCACTGCGGCGCGCATCGACGCCCGCAGCGATCCGTGGGATCCGAACACCGAACCCGGCGAAGGCGACTTCGTCGACCCGGGCGCCAAGGAGCGCAAGGCGCATCTGCTGACCGAGGCCGAGGCCGAACTGGCCGAGTTCATCGGCCTCGAAGAGGTCAAGTATCAGGTCGCCCGCCTGAAGAGTTCGGTGGCCATGTCGATCCGGCGCCAGGAACGTGGCCTGGCCGTCGCCCAGCGCACCAACCACCTCGTCTTCGCCGGTCCGCCCGGCACCGGCAAGACCACCATCGCCCGCGTCGTCGCCAAAATCTATTGCGGGCTGGGACTTTTGAAGAAGGAGACGGTGCGCGAGGTGCACCGTGCGGACCTCATCGGCCAGCACATCGGCGAAACCGAGGCAAAGACCAACGCGATCATCGACAGCGCGCTGGACGGCGTGCTGTTCCTGGACGAGGCGTACGCCCTGGTGTCCACCGGCGCCAAGAACGACTTCGGTCTGGTGGCGATCGACACCCTGCTGGCCCGGATGGAGAACGACCGCGACCGCCTGGTGGTCATCGTCGCCGGCTACCGGGCCGATCTCGACCGATTCCTGGACACCAACGAAGGTCTGCGTTCGCGCTTCACCCGCAGCATCGACTTCCCGTCCTACAGCGCACCGGAGTTGGTCGAGATGGCCATGCGGATGGCCGAGAAACGCGACAGCATCTTCGAGCCCGCGGCGCACGACGCAATGGAGACGCTGTTCGCGCAGCTGGCCGCCGGCAGCACCCCGGACGGCAACGGTGTGGCGCGCCGCAGCCTCGACATCGCCGGTAACGGCCGCTTCGTGCGAAACCTTGTCGAACGTTCCGAAGAGGAACGCGAATACCGATTGGACCATTCCGATTCCGACGACTTCACCGACGACCAATTGATGACCATCACCGCCGATGACGTCAACCGCTCGGCCGGCCCGCTGCTGCGCGGCCTGGGACTGACGGTGCCCGGACAATGAGCGAGACGAACGGTGACCGGCGCGAGTTCACCTCGCGCACACCGGTGAACGAGAATCCGGACCACGTTGCCTACCGGCGCGGGTTCGTCACCCGCCACCAGGTGTCGGGCTGGCGATTCATGATGCGCCGGATCGCCTCCGGGGTGGCGCTGCACGACACCCGGATGCTGGTGGACCCGCTGCGCAGCCAGAGCCGCGCCGTGCTGGTCGGCGCCCTCGTGGTGATCACCGGCGTGGCCGGCTGCTTCGTGTTCTCGCTGATCCGTCCGGGCGGGGACGCCGGCAGTTCGACCATCATCGCCGACCGCGACACCTCGGCGTTGTACGTGCGCATCGGCGACGTGGTGCACCCCGCGCTGAACCTCACCTCGGCCCGGCTGATCGCCGGCCAGCCCGACAACCCCACCCTGGTCAAGAGCGCCGAGATCGACCGATTCGCCAGGGGCAACCTCATCGGTATCCCGGGTGCGCCGGAACGCATGGTGCAGAACACGTCTCGGGACGCCGCGTGGACGGTCTGCGACGCTAGTGGGAATTCTCCCGTCGCCCCGGCGACCGGAGTCACCGTGCTCGCAGGCACGCCCGACCAGACGGGGGAGCGTGCCACCGCGCTGCCCGCCGGTCACGTCGTACTGGTGCAGAACGTGGGTGGCGTGCACGCGGGTACGTGGCTGCTGTGGAACGGTAAGCGCAGCCCGATCGACCTGGGCAACCGTGCCGTCACCGACGCCCTCGGCCTGGGCACCGACATTCCCGCACCCCGGGTGATCGCACCCGGATTGTTCAACGCCATCCCCGAATCGGCGCCGCTGGTGGCGCCGGCACTGCCCGGTGCCGGGACCCCGCCGCGCTTCGCGCTGCCGGTGCAGGCACCCATCGGCGCCGTGGTCGCCTCGTATGAGGCGAACAACAGCATCCGGTACTACGCCGTGCAAGCCGATGGCCTGCAACAGATTTCGGCGGTGCTGGCCGCGATCCTGCGCAACACCGACTCATACGGGCTGCAGCAGCCGCCGCGCCTGGGCGCCGACGACGTGTCCCGGCTGCCTGCGGTCACCGGCATCGACACCGCGGCGTACCCCTCCGACGAGGTGACTCCGGTGGATGCCTCGGCCGACCCGGTGACCTGTGCCTACTGGTCCAAGCCGGCCGACGCCACCGAGAGTTCGCTGACGCTGCTGTCCGGGGCGGCCCTGCCGCTGCCCGACGGCCGGCGCACGGTCGATCTGGTCGGAGCGGGGAACGGCAGCACTGCCAACCGGGTGGCGCTGTCGCCCGGGAGCGGCTACTTCGTCCAGTCCGTGGGTTCGGACGCCGGTGCACCGCAAGCGGGCTCGGCATTCTGGGTCAGCGATACCGGTGTGCGCTACGGCGTCGACACCGCCGGTGACAGCAAAGCCGTTGCCGCACTGGGCCTGACACCGCCACCGGTCGCGATTCCGTGGTCGATGCTCACCCAGTTCGCAGCAGGCCCGACCCTGTCGCGTGCCGACGCGCTGGTCGCACACGACGCACTGCCCGCCGACCCGAGACCTGCCGCGGTGAACACCGCCCGCGAGGGAGACAACTGATGAGCCGCTTGATCTTCGAGGCCCGGCGGCGCGTCCCCGCGCCGGAGGTCCGTAAGGGCGCGATCACCATCGAGGCGCCCCCGACGCTGCCGCGTCTGGTGCCGCCGTCCCTGCTGCGCCGCGTGCTGCCGTACCTGATCGTCATCCTGATCGTCGGGATGATCGTCGCGCTGGTGGCCACCGGTATGCGGTTGATCTCACCGACCACGCTGTTCTTCCCGTTCGTGCTGCTGCTGGCCGCGACCGCGATGTACCGCGGGTCGGACAACAAGCTGCGCACCGAGGAGGTCGACGCCGAGCGCGCCGACTATCTGCGCTACCTGTCGGTGGTGCGGGACAACGTCCGCGCCCAGGCCGAGTCGCAGCGGGCGGCACTGGAATGGTCGCATCCGGATCCGGAGCTGCTGGCCGCCGTGCCGGGCACCCGCAGGCAATGGGAACGCGACCCCCACGACGCCGACTTCCTGGTGCTGCGCACCGGTCTGCACGACGCACCCTTGTCCACGGCGTTGCGCGTCAAGGATGCCGGCGACGAGGTCGATCTGGAGCCGGTGTCGCACACCACTTTGCGCGGCCTGCTCGACGTGCATCGCACCGTGCGCTCGGTGCCTGCCGGGATCGACCTGGCCAAGGTCTCGCGGGTCACCGTGCTCGGTGATCCCGACGAGGTGCGAGATGCGCTGCGGGCGTGGGTGGCTCAGGCAGTCACCTGGCATGATCCGGCAGTGCTCGGCGTGGCACTGGCCACCCCTGATCTGGAAGCCCCCGACTGGTCCTGGCTGAAATGGCTGCCGCACAGCGATATCGCCGGCGAGGCAGACGGTGTCGGCCCGGCGCGCTACCTGGCGGCCGGCGCCGACGAACTACGAGGCCTGCTGGCGCCCGTGCTGACAGACCGTGACCCGTTCACCGGGGACGCGCTCGCGTCGGGCAAGCATCTGCTCATCGTGCTCGACGACCCCGAGATCGATCCCGACGACGTGTGCCACCGCGCAGGCGCCGCGGGCGTCACCGTCGTGCACCGGTCGGACGCCGAGCCCCACCGCGAACAGTATTCGGATCCGGAGCGTCCGATCCTGAAGGTCGCCGACGGCAGGATTTCTCGGTGGCAGAGCGGGGGCTGGCAGCCCTACGTCGACAACGCCGACGGGTTCTCCGCCGGCGCGGCCACGCACCTGGCCCGCCGGTTGGCGCGCTGGGACTCCAACCCCGACCAGGCGCGTACCGCGGCCTCGGGGGCGTCGACATTCACCACGCTGTTCGGCATCCCGGATGCCTCCGCCCTCGACATCGCCGGTCTGTGGGCACCCCGTGACCGCGACAACGAACTGCGCGTGCCCATCGGCGTCACCGCCACCGGGGAACCGCTGCTCTTCGACCTCAAGGACGAGGCAGAGGGCGGCATGGGCCCGCACGGGCTGATGATCGGAATGACCGGCTCCGGCAAGTCGCAGACCTTGATGTCGATGCTGTTGTCGCTGTTGACCACTCATTCGGCCGACCGGCTGATCGTCATCTACGCCGACTTCAAGGGTGAGGCGGGGGCCGACATCTTCCGGCACTTCCCGCAGGTGGTCGCCGTCATCTCCAACATGGCCGAAAAGCGTTCGCTGGCCGACCGGTTCGCCGACACCCTGCGCGGCGAGGTGGCCCGCCGAGAGCAGCTGCTCAAGGAATCCGGACGCCAGGTCCAGGGCAGCGCGTTCAACTCGGTGACCGAGTACGAGGCCGCCATCGCGGCCGGGCACGACCTGCCGCCCATCCCGACACTGTTCGTGGTGGCCGACGAGTTCACCCTGATGCTCGCCGAACACCCCGAGTACGCCGACCTGTTCGACTACGTGGCACGCAAGGGTCGCTCCTTCCGGATCCACATCCTGTTCGCGTCGCAGACGCTGGACGTGGGCCGGATCAAGGACATCGACAAGAACACCTCGTACCGCATCGGCCTGAAGGTGGCCAGCCCGTCGATCAGCAGGCAGATCATCGGCGTGGAGGATGCCTTCCACATCGAGTCGAGCCGCGAGCACAAGGGCGAGGGCTTCCTGGTGCCTTCCCCGGGAGCGACACCGATCAAGTTCCGCAGCACCTACGTCGACGGCATCTACGATCCGCCGCGCGCTGCGCGTTCGGTCGTCGTGCAGTCGCTGCCGGAGCCGCAGGTGTTCACCGCGGGCCGGGTGGAGCCGGCGGTGGAGACGATCATCCTGGCCGCCGAGCCCGAAGAGGTACCGGTGCCGCGCAAGCTGATCGCCACCATCGGCGACCAACTCGCCGCGTACGGGCCGAAGGCACCGCAGCTGTGGCTGCCCCCGCTGGACGGGTCGATCCCGCTGGCCGAGGTGCTCGGCCATGCAGGTGTTCCCGAGCACCAATTCCAGTGGCCGCTCGGCGAGATCGACAAGCCGTTCGAGATGCGCCGCGACGCACTGGTGTTCGCGGCCGGCTCGGCTGCAGGCAACGTGCTCATCCACGGCGGACCCAAGTCTGGCAAGTCCGGCGCACTGCAGACCTTCATGCTCTCGGCGGCCGCGCTGCACTCCCCGCGGGAGGTCAGCTTCTACGTCCTGGACTACGGCGGAGGTCAGCTGGCGCCGATGGCCGATCTGGCCCACGTCGGTGCCGTCGCATCCCCGCTGCAGCCCGAACGTATCCGGCGTACCTTCGCCGAACTGGAGCAGCTCCTGCGCCAACGTCAGGAGCGCGGCGCGGTCAACCGGGCCGGCACCTACGAAGACGGCTACGGCGAGGTGTTCCTCGTGATCGACAACCTGTACGCCTTCAGTCGCGACAACGTCGACACGTTCAACACCCGGAACCCGTTGCTGGCCAAGGTCACCGAACTGGTCAATACCGGCCTGGCGTACGGCATCCACGTCGTGATCACCACGCCGAACTGGCTGGAGGTGCCACTGGCCATGCGCGACGGCCTGGGGCTGCGGCTTGAGCTCAAGCTCAACGACTCCCATGACAGCAATGTCCGGGTCGTCGGTGCGCTGCGCCGTCCGGCCGATTCGGTGCCGGCCGAGCAGCCGGGCCGCGGCCTGACCATGGCCGCCGAACACTTCCTGTTCGCCGAGCCGGACCTGCGCCTGATCCCCGCGATCAACGCCCGCTACCCGGAGCTCAGTGCCCCCGAGGTCCGACTGCTACCGACGCAGCTCCTCCCGAATGCGCTGGGCCCGTTGTACATCGGCCCGGAGCAGGTGGTCATCGGCCAGCGCGAAGAAGATCTGCGTCCGGTGGCGATCAACTTCGCCCGCCATCCGCTGATGATGGTCTTCGGCGATACCCGCTCCGGCAAGACGACGCTACTGCGGCACCTGATCCGCACGATCCGGGACAACTCGACCGCCGACAGTGTGGCGTTCACCGTCGTGGACCGCCGGCTGCAACTGGTCGACGAGCCGTTGTTCGCCGACAACGAGTACACCCCGAACATCGACCGCATCACCCCGGCGATGCTCGGGTTGGCCGGGCTGCTGGACAAGCGCCGCCCGCCGGCCGGCCTGTCGCCGGGTGAGCTGCGCAACTGGAAGTTCGAGGGACACACCCACTACCTGATCATCGACGACGTCGATCAGATCCCGGACGGCCCGGCCGTCAGTGGCCCGTACGTCGGCGCGCGGCCGTGGACACCTCTGCTCGGATTGCTCGCTCAGGCAGATGATCTGGGGCTGCGGGTGATTGTCACCGCCAGGGCCAGCGGCTCGGCGCACGCGGTGATGACCGCACCACTGCTGCGCAGGCTCAACGACCTGCAGGCGACCACCGTCATGCTGTCGGGCAGCCCCGCGGACGGCGGGAAGTTGCGCGGGCATCGCTTCACCCGGCTGCCCGCGGGCCGCGCCATGCTGCTCGGCGACAGCGAGGTCGCCACCTACGTCCAACTGGTTAACCCCTTGGTCCCCGAGCATGTGTCGGGTATCGCTTCGAACGGAAAGGAATACAGCTGATGACTCTGCGTGTCGTTCCCGAAGGTCTGACCGCCGCCGGAGCCGCGGTCGAAGCGTTGACAGCACGGCTGGCCGCGGCCCACGCCGCCGCCGCACCGGTGGTGAACGCGGTGCTCCCGCCGGCCGCCGATCCCGTGTCGCTGCAAACCGCCGCCGGTTTCAGCGCCGCAGGTGTCGAACACAGCACCGTCGCGGCGCTCGCCGTGGAGGAGCTCGGCCGGGCCGGAGCCGGGGTGGCCGAATCGGGGGCGAGTTACTCCGCCGGTGATGCGCTGGCCGCGTCGTCGTACCTGATCGCGCGCGGCTGACGTGACCGCCCCCATCTGGATGGCCCTGCCACCCGAGGTGCATTCGGCGCTGCTCAGCAGCGGCCCGGGCCCCGGGTCGCTACTGGCCGCCGCGGGGGCGTGGCAGGCACTCAGTGCCGAATATGCGACGGCTGCAGGCGAACTCGTCACCACCCTGGGATCGGTCGGCGCAGGTTCGTGGGAGGGCCCGAGCTCGGAACAGTACATCGCCGCGCACCAGCCGTATCTGATGTGGCTGGCGCAAGCAGGCACCCACAGCGCGATCGCCGCGGCGCAGCACGAAACCGCGGCCGCTGCCTACAGCACCGCCCTGGTCACCATGCCGACGCTGGCCGAACTGGCCGCCAACCACGTCGCGCACGGCGTGCTGCTGGCCACGAACTTCTTCGGTCTCAACACCATTCCCATCGCGGTGAACGAAGCCGACTACGTCCGAATGTGGATCCAGGCGGCCACTGTGATGACCACCTACCAGGCGGTGTCGGCTGCCACCGTGGCTGCCACGCCCGTGCTGCAACCGGCACCGATGGTGGTGCTCCCCGGCGTCGGTGAGGCGGGTGCGGCGGCTGCGACGGCCACCCAGTCGCTGGCACAGGCCCAGGCAGTGGATTCCGGTACCGCACTGGACAGTTCGAACTCGATCGCAAGCTTCCTCGAGCAGTACATCAAGTCGCTGGTGGGCGGCGACCTCATCTGGGATTTCTTCAAGGACCCGATCGGGACGACCCGGCAGATCATCCTCGACTTCCTCACGAACCCGACCGCGGCGCTGGTGCAGTGGGGGCCGCTGTTGTCCGCGCTGCTCTATCAGGCGATCCTGCAGCCGGTCGGCTGGGGAACCTGGATCGGGGTGGCCATCCTTCCGTTCCTGTTGCCCGCTCTGGCCGGCGTCGGCCTGGCCATGCTGGGTCTGCTCGCCCTCATCCCGCAACCCGAGGTGCCTGCGGAAGCCGCCGTGCCCGAGGCACCTGCGCAGCGGGCCGACCAGCCCAACGTGTGGCCGGTGGCCAGCGTCGCCCCGACCATCAGCGCCCCAGCGGGTGCGCCGGCGGGTGCGCCGGCCGGCACCGCGCCCGTGAGTGCACCCGCGGCCGCCCCGGTGGCGGCCACCGCCGTGGCGTACGCCGTGCCCGGTGGCGGTCCCGATGAGGGCTTCACGCCGGTGATCCGGGACCACACCGCGGCCAAGGCGCCCGCCTCGGGATCGGCCGCCGCGATCGGTTCGGCCGCCGCGCTGACGGCGATGGAGCGGCGCAAGCGACGCCGCAAGAAGGCCGCCGAGATCAAGGATTTCGCGTACGCCGACGAATACATGGACTACGACGAGGACGACGAGCGCCCACCGGTTCCCCATCAGGAGGAGCCGGCGGTCCGGGCATCCGCGCGCGGCGCGGGGCCGATGGGGTTCAGCGGCACCGTCGCCGGGGACGGCAAGGCGGCCGGGCTGACCGAGATGACCGGCGATCAGTTCGGCGGCGGACCGGTGGACCCGATGCTGCCCGGCAACTGGACGTCAGGACCAGAAGGGGGACAGCACAACTGAGCGCAACCCCGAATACGAGTCCGTCCGATCACTACATTCGAAAGGAACATTCATGAGCATGCTCGACGCACACATCCCGCAGATCGTCGCCTCGGAGTCCGCATTCGGCGCCAAGGCGGCCCTGATGCGTAGCACCATCGCGCAGGCCGAGCAGGCCGCCACCGCTTCGCAGGCCTTCCACATGGGCGAGTCCTCCGCGGCGTTCCAGGGTGCGCACGCCCGCTTCATCGAGGTGGCTGCCCGGGTGAACGCACTGCTGGACATCGCCCAGGCCAACCTGAGCGACGCGGCAGGCACCTACGTGGCGCAGGACGCGTCCGCCGCCACGACCTACACCTCCATCTGACCCACCAGCCGACCAGGAGAACAACATGTCGCAGATCATGTACAACTACCCGGCCATGCTGGGACTCGCCGGCGAAATGGCCGGTTACGCAGGCGCACTGAACGCGGTGGGCGCCGACATCGCCGCCGAGCAGGCCGCCCTGGGCAGCGCCTGGCAGGGCGACACCGGGATGACGTACCAGGCGTGGCAGGCGCAGTGGAACACCAGCATGGTCGAGTTGGTCCGGGCGTACCAGGCGATGGCCAGCACCCATGAGACCAACACCGTCGCGATGAACGCCCGCGATCAGGCCGAGGGCGCCAAATGGGGCTAGATGGCTGCTAATGCGGTCGAGCTGACCGTCGAGCAGGCCTGGTACCTCGCCGAACTGACCGGGGCAGGCTCGTTCCCGTGGGTGCTGGCCATCACGCCGCCCTACAGCGAGCCGTCGGTCGCAGGTGCGTTCGCGGCCGATCGGGTCGCCGAACTCACCGCACTCGGTGTCATCTCCGCGGGTGGCACCATCAATCCCGCGGTTGCCCAATGGATCACGTTGACCTGCCGGGCGCGGCAGTGGCTGGAGATCCGCGTGGTGAGCGCCGGCGGCAACATGCTGCGTGGCGTGGTCGGCCGGAGCGACGGGATGGTAATCGTCGCGCTGCGCAGCGGGGGTCTTGTGACGTTCACCGAGATGGACATCGCGCACCCGCATGACCTGGTGCCGGTTCTGACCGCCGGGTTGCAAGCGCGCACACCTGCGGACTTCGACGACTTCACCGTCCCCATGCGTGCGGGTGCCCGCGCGGACGAGAAGTTGCGCGGCGGAACTGATCTCGCCGAGGTCATCGACCACCTGGGGATCCCGCCGTCCGCGCGCCCGGTGGTGGAGTCGGTCCTCACAGGCCGGCGTAGCTACGCAGAGATCGTCGCCGGCGAACACCGCGACGGATACCGGGTGAGCACTCAGGTGGGCGTCAGCGTCGTCGACTGTGCAGCCGGGCGCCTGCTGGTGTACCCCACGCAGGCGTTCGACGGCGAGTGGGTCTCGACCTTCACCCCCGGACACACGTCGGCGATCGCCGACGCGGTGGAACGCCTGACCGCGAGCCTGCCGGACGGCTCCTGGCTCCCCTCCCGACTGAGAAAAGATTTCGACCAGAGAACGGAAAACCGATGCCCGACAACACTGTGATGCCGATCGTGCGGGTGGCCGTGCTGGCCGCCGGTACTGGTGGCGAAGGCGAGCAAGCCGGACGGCTCACGGAACTGGCGCTGCCGGCCGAACTGCCGCTGCGCGAGATCATTCCGGCCGTCCAGCGCACCGTGCTGCCCACCAGCGGCGACCGCGACGACACCCTTACCCGGCTGAGTCTCGCCCCGATCGGCGGCGCGCCGTTCAGCCTGGACGCGACGCTGGACACCGTCGGCGTGGTCGACGGTGATCTGCTGGCGCTGCAGGAGATTCCGGCCGGCCCGGCCGCGCCCCGAATCATCGAGGACATCGCCGACGCGGCAGTGATCTTCTCCGCCGCACGCGAGCGGGCCTGGGGCGCAGCGCAGATCCAGCGTGGCGGCGCCGTCGCGGTGATCGCGCTCGTGCTGCTGGCGACTTTGTTGGCGGCCACCTTCCGGGTCAGCACCGGCCACGCCGCCGGGCTGTTCACCCTCGCCGGCGTCGCACTGGTGACGGTGGTGGCAGCCCTGGTGGCCCGGGCGGGTTCCCCCGCATTGGGTACCGCACTGGCGGTCACGGCACTCGTACCCGTCGCGGTGGCGTTCGCGCTCGCGGTTCCCGGCGACGTCGGCGCCGCACAGTTGCTGCTCGCCGCGGCCGGCGTGACTGCGTGGTCGATCATCAGCATCGTGGTGTTCGAGCGCGCCATCGCTACGTTCACAGCGGCGGCGGTGACCGGGTTCGGTGTGCTGCTGTTCGCGGCGCTGGCCAGTGTCTGGGAGCTGACCGACACCCGGATCGGTTGCGGTCTGATCGTTTTCGCCTTGCTGGTCACCGTGCAGGCCGCCCAGTTGGCCGCCCTGTGGGCACGGCTGCCCGTCCCCGTCATCCCGGCGCCCGGTGACCCGACGCCGTCGGCCCAACCGTTGCGCATCCTGGAGGATCTGCCGCGCCGGGTTCGCGCCACCAACGCCCATCAGACCGGCTTCCTGGCCGCCGGTGTGCTGCTGTCGGTCGCTGGGTCGGTGATCCTGGTCGGTGGACCCGCGGTGTCACCGTGGGCGTGGGTGCTGGTGGTCGCCGCCGCGGCGGGTATGGCCCTGCGCGCCCGGGTGTGGGATTCGGCCGCGTGCAAGGCCTGGCTGCTGAGCCATTCGTTCCTGGTGACCGCGGTGCTGCTGGTCGTCCTGCTGGTCACCGACCGCTACACCGCGGCCTGGTGGGCGCTCGGCGTGCTCACCGCCCTGGTGGCCGCCTGGGTGCTGGTGGCGCTCAACCCGCGGATCGCCGCGCCGGACACCTACTCACTGCCCGCCCGGCGCCTGCTCGGCTTCGTCGCCGCCGCGGTGGACGCGTCGGTGATCCCGCTGGCCGCCTACCTGCTGGGGCTGTTCGAATGGGTCCTGAATAGGTGACCGGAAAGCGAAGTGCGTCGGCAGCTTTCGGCGCCGTCGGTGCCGTGGCGCTGCTGATCTGTCCCTCCGCGCTGGCGATCACCCCGCCCGCGGTCGACGATCAGATCGCCCCGCCCGCGGGTTCGGCCGGTCCGGTACAGACGATGAGCCTGCGCACCCCGTGCGTGACCACGGGTGTGCTGCCCGACAGCGACCCGGCGGCGGTGAACCCGAATCAGTTGACCCTCAACCTGTCCGGGGCATGGCAGTACAGCCGTGGGGACGGGCAGACCGTGGCCGTCATCGACACCGGCGTACACCCGGGGCCGCGGCTGCCGAACGTGCAGGCGGGCGGCGACTTCGTCGCATCATCTGACGGACTGACCGACTGCGACGGCCACGGCACCCTGATCGCCGGACTGATCGCCGGCCAGCCCGGTGCCGACGGATTCTCCGGCGTCGCGCCCGGTGCCGAACTGCTCGCGATCCGCCAGACGTCGGCGCACTACTCGCCCGCGCAGCAGGGTGCAGACCCAGTGACCACCCGGGCCACCATCGACGTCGCGACCTTGGCGCGTGCCGTGGTGCGGGCCGCCGATCTGGGTGCCCGGGTCATCAACATCTCCGCGGTGACGTGTCTGCCCGCCGACAGCGCCGTCGATCAGTCCGCGCTGGGCGCTGCGCTGCGCTACGCGGCGGTGCAGAAGGATGCCGTGATCGTCGCGGCCGCAGGCAACAGCAGCTCCACCACCGGAGCCGGAACCACCTGCGCGGCAAACCCGTTGGCCGATCCGGCGCGCCCGGACGACCCGCGCAACTGGGGCGGGGTCACCTCGGTGTCCATTCCGTCCTGGTGGCAGCCGTACGTGTTGTCGGTGGGCGCGCTGACTCGCGCCGGGGAGCCGGCACCGTTCAGCATGGCCGGACCGTGGGTCGGTATCGCCGCCCCGGGGCAGGACATCACCTCGGTGAGCAACGGGGGAGACGGTGGCCTGGCCAACGGGCTGCCCAACGCCAAGGGTGAACTGGCGTCGGCCAGTGGGACGAGTTACGCCGCGGCGTATGTGTCGGGTGTGGCGGCGCTGGTGCGCGCCCGGTTCCCCGAGTTGACCGCAGACCAGGTGGTGCGCAGGTTGACCGTCACCGCACACGGCGCCGATCGGTCGCCGTCCAATCTGGTGGGCGCGGGCAGCGTCGACCCCGTCGCCGCGCTGACGTGGGATGTCCCCGGGCCCGGTGGTCCGGCCGACACGACGAGAACGGTTGCGGCACCGCCGCCTCCCGCTCAGAAGGACCTCACCCCGCGGACCGTCGCGTTCCTCGGCACCGGTGCACTCGCGCTGCTCGTGCTGGCCGTCGCCGCGATCACCGCACACCGACGGAAGGACACAGCCGCATGACGGCCCGACTCGCACTGGCCTTGCTTTTCATCGTTCCGGCCGCACTCGCCTACCCGTGGCAGACCGCCACCTCGCGATGGGTTCTGGGTGCGGCCATCGCCGTGGTGATCGTTGTGTTCGCTTGGTGGCGTGGGCAATTCGTCACCACTCTGCTGGGCCGGCGGTTGGCGATCATCGGTCGCAACGCCCGGAAGAAGGCGCCGGTGACGGCCTCTGCCGACCGCGCGTCGATACTGCTGCGGATCGAATCGGCGGAAAGCGAACTGCCGGTGGCGCTGATCGCCGGATATGTCGATCGCTACGGCCTGCGCTGCGACAAGGTGCGGATCACCAGCCGCGACGCCGGCGGCCGCCGCCAGACGTGGGTGGGACTGACCATGGCCGCCGCAGATAACCTGGCCGCGCTGCAGGCCCGCTCGGCGCGGATCCCGTTGCACGACACCACCGACATCGTCGGGCGGCGGCTGGCCGATCAGTTGCGGGAGAACGGCTGGACGGTGACCGCCATGGACGGCGGCCAGCCGGATCCGGTATCGGACGGGGCGAAGGAATCGTGGCGGTCACTGGCCGATGACGCCGGCTTCGTTGCGGCCTATGGGATCCCGGTGCACCAGTTGCCGGAGGTGCTCGATGCGGTGTGGGCACATCCCGCGCAGGAGACCTGGACCGCCGTCGAGTTCGGTCCGCACTCCGCCGCGGCGCTCGTCGCGCTGCGCACCGCGGATGCGCCCGGCGCCGCGGTGCCGGTACCCGGGCTGATCCGGCTCGGTGGCCGGCAACGTCCCACCCTGGATGCGCTGAATCTCTTTGCCGCCCAGCGGCTTGACGGTCATTCTCCGGCCGAACACGAGCTTGCCTCGCAGCTGCGTTGGCCGGCGGGCGTGCCCGAGGCGTCCGTCAGAACATGAACGGGTGCATGAATCGCGTCATCCGGCGCAGATAGTCCGGCTGGCTGACGTGCAGGATGTGGTTGCCCGGGAACCAGTGGAATGCGCAACGGTCCCAGTGTCGCCACAGTGCCTCGGCCTGCTGCGGGGGCGCCATCCTGTCACCGAGCCCGGCGATGATCAGGCGGCGGTCCCGGGGGACCAGCGGCCGGTAGTTCAGCGGTGAATGGAACATGGTGGCCGCATCGGACTTGGCCTTGTCGATGTGGGTGATCCGGTTGCCCAGGCTGACAAGCTTGTTCGCCGGGAACCAGTCGTCGAACGCGGCCTCCGGGGTGACCACCGGGACGTTCGGGATGACCGCCTGAATGCGGTCGTCCACGCTGGCGATCAGAGCCGCGGTATAGCCGCCGAGCGACATCCCCGTCAGCGCAATGCGATCCACCCCGGTGTGCTCCAGATGGTCGAGTACCGAACGGAAGTCGTGCACAGCCTGGGCCATCGCCTCGGCGAAGCCCGCCATACCGTCGGCGAAATACCCGTATCCGCTGTAGGGCGAGTTCTTCTCGGCGCGCGGGCCGTGGAACGGCAAGGTGTAGAGCAGCACGTCATAACCGGACCGGTAGAACCACGGCAGGGCGAAGAACAGGCCATTGAGCAGGTAGGGCGAACCCATGAAACCGTGGATGACGCACAGCGTCGGGCGGGGTCCGTCCCTGTGCACCCAATGCTGCGCATGCACGACGTTGTTGCGGGAGTAGCCCCGGCGCTGGTCCCGTAGCGCCGGGTTGACGGCTTCGAAGCTGCTCTGGAACCGGATGTTGCGGACCTCGCCGTGCGCCATCCAGGTGGCCACCGGGTTGGCCGGGCGCGAGGACACCCGCGGTGGTGTGGTCGGCGCCGGGAACGACCGTTGCGCGTCGTGTTCGGCCGCCAGGTCGATGTAGAAATCCAGTTCCTCGGCGGCGACGCCGGACGGGTGCAGTGCCGCCCCCACGAGACGGGGCAGCATCGCCGCGCCGATGATCGAGGCGACGGTGGTGCGCAGGCCCAGATCGGCGATCGCCGAGGCGTCGACCACCAGTCTCTGCTGCCAGGTCAGGTCGACGCGGCGGGGCAGGCCGCGGGCGGTCGCGTCGGCGCCTGCGATGTCGGGCACCGGGATGGGCGGTACGGATGGCGGAGCCCCTGGAACCTGCGCTGGTTCGGTCACAGGCCGATGCTAACGGGACCGAGGTCAGTTCGGCCCGAAGATGCGTGCGGCATTGCCGTGGAAGACGCCGCGCAGCCAGTCGTCGTCGACGCCGGGCAGCCGGGTCACCGCCGTCATCGCCTCGGTGTAGCCGTAGGGGATGTTCGGGAAATCGCTGCCCCAGAGGATGCGGTCGCCGAGTCCGCGCAGCCGCGCGTAGTCGGAGGTGGGGAACGGCATGGTCTCCTCGACGAATCCGGTGAACGCCATCGTCGTGTCCAGGTACACCTCGAAACGCTCGGCGAGGTCCAGGAATTCGGTGTATTCGGGCATCCCCATGTGCGCGACGATGAGGCGCAACCGCGGATGGCGCTCCAGGACCGCGCGCACCGGGTCCGGGCCGGTGTGGTTGCCGGGCTGCGGTCCGGACCCGCAGTGGATGACGGTCGGGGTTCCGGCGTCGGCGAGCACGCCCCACACCTCGTCGAGCAGCGGGTCGGTCGGGTCGTAGCCGCCCACCTGCACGTGGGCCTTGAACACCCGGGTCCCGCCGGCGATGGCCGCACCGACGTAATCGGCCGCACCCGGTTCCGGGAAGAACGTCGCGGTGGACAGGCAGTCCGGGGTGTCGGCCGCGAACTGCGCCGCCCACTGGTTCAGCCAGGCGGCCATCTCCGGCTTGTGCGGATACACCAGCGACGTGAAGGCCAGGACCCCGAACGAACGCAGCGTCTGCAGGCGGGCCCGCTCGTCGGTGCGGTAGGTGATGGGCCAGGGCCGGCCCACCAGCGGGCCGGCGGCATCGAAGTACTGCCAGACCTTGTCCATGACGTTCTTGGGCATGAAGTGCGTGTGTACGTCGAAGATGCCAGGCAGCCCGAGGGGCTCCCAGATCTGGCGTACCGAAGTCGGCTCATCCATCGTGTTTGAACATACCCACGGGCTTGAGGAGGAGAATGGCGAGCGTGTGGAATCCGGATGTGTACCTGGCCTTTGCCGATCACCGTGGCCGGCCGTTCTACGATCTGCTGTCGCGGGTTGCGGCGGACAGCCCGCGCCGCGTTGCCGACCTGGGCTGCGGGCCCGGCAACCTGACCGCGACGTTGGTCCAGCGCTGGCCCGGCGCACGCATCGAAGCGTGGGATTCGTCGCCGGAGATGGTGGCGAAGGCGCGCGAGCGTGGTCTGGACGCTGACGTCGGCGGCATCGAGGAGTGGATCCCGCAACCCGACACGGATGTGGTTGTGTCCAACGCGGCGCTGCAGTGGCTACCGGAGCACCGGGACATCGTGCTGCGGTGGACGCGTCAGCTGGCGCCGGGATCGTGGATCGCGTTCCAGGTGCCCGGCAACTTCGATGCGCCGTCGCACGAAGCCGTGCGGGAGGTGGCCCGTCGGGAACAGTTCGTCGAGGCGCTGCGGGACATGCCCTGGCGGGACGCCGCTGTGGTCGGCACCCCCGTCGAATACGCGGGCCTGCTCACCGACGCCGGCTGCGTCGTGGACGCCTGGGAGACCACCTATATCCACGAATTGCACGGTGAGACACCGGTGCTCGACTGGATCACGGGTACCGCGCTGACCCAGGTGAAAGCACGGCTGTCCGACGAACTGTGGGAGCAGTACCGGCAGGCCATCATCCCGGTGCTGGCGCAGGCCTACCCGGTGCGCGACGACGGGATCACGTTCTTCCCGTTCCGGCGGCTGTTCGTCGTCGCCCAGACCCGGTGATTTGTGGAGCCGCACCCGTAACCATTACGGGCGGCGTCGGTGGTGTCCACCACCAGATCGGGCGCTTCGGGCGCCTCGTAGGGAGCGTCGATCCCGGTGAGCCCCTTCAGTTCTCCGGACTTGGCCCGCGCATAGAGACCTTTGGGATCGCGGCGGGCGCATTCGTCCACCGGGGTGGCGACGTGCACCTCGATGAACGGCAGCTTGGCGGCATCGTTGAGGGACCGGGCGATCTCACGGTCGGATTTCAGCGGTGACACCAGAGCGGCCAGGGCGACGACACCGGCGTCGGCCAGCAGCCGGGTGAGATGGCCGACGCGCCGGATGTTCTCGGTCCGGTCACCCGCGGAGAAGCCGAGATCGTCGGACAGACCGTGGCGCAGGTTGTCCCCGTCCAACAGGTAGGCCACCCGGCCGGCCTCGACCAGGGCGCGCTCCACGGCTACGGCCAGGGTCGACTTGCCCGAGGCGGGCAGTCCGGTGAACCAGATGGTGGCTCCACGCTGACCGGTCTTACCCCACCGGTAGTCACGGTCCAGCGACGACGGATGCCACTTGATGTCGGAACGGTTGTGGCCGCTGGGTTTGACCTCGCGGGCCTCCAGGATTATCCCGGCGCCGACGGTGTCGTTGGAGACCTCGTCGATCAGGATGAACGCGCCGCTGTCGCGGTTCTCGGCGTACGGGTCGGCCACCACGATGGAGCTGGTCCGCAATGTGACCGACCCGATGTCGTTGAGCGCCAGCTCAATCGGGCCGTCGACCTCGTCGAGCGTCTCGGGATCGAGTTTGGTGTGCAGGTCCTGCACCGTGGCGCGCACGGTGCGGGTGCCCTGCTTGAGGGCCAACCGGTCGCCGGCACGCAGCGGGCTGTCCAGGAACCAGCAGACCGTGGCGTCGACCTCGCGGGCCAGCACCGGCAGCGACGCATTGTTGGCGGCGCTGACGAACACGTCGCCACGGCCGACGTCGATATCGTCGGCCAGTTCGATGGACACCGACAGCGGCGCCACCGCGGTGGCACGATCGTCATCCAGGGTGTCGACCACGGTGACGGTGGACCTGGTGCCGGACGGCAAGCTCACCACCGTGTCGCCGACGCTCAGCGTCCCGGCCGACAGCCTGCCGGTGTAGCGGCGGCGCTGTTCGGCGGTCGGGCGTGACACCCACTGAACGGGCAGGCGCAGGCTGGACGGTTCGGGGTGTGGAGCCGAAAGCTCGATGTTCTCAAGGTATTCCAGCAACGTCGGGCCCTGGTACCACGGGGTGTTCGGCGACCGGTGCACGACGTTGTCGCCGAGTTTGGCGGCGATGGGGATGACCGACAGGTCGGCGCCACCGAGGCGGTCGGCGACCAGCTGCAGCTCCCGTGTCACCTCGTCGAACCGGCCCTGGTCGAAGTCGACCAGGTCGATCTTGTTGACGGCAGCCACGAAGTGCTTGATACCGAGTAGTTTTGCGATCCTGGCATGCCTGCGGGTCTGGCGCAGGACACCGGCGCGGGCGTCCACGAGCAGGATGGCCACGTGCGCATTGGAGGCGCCGGTGAACATGTTGCGGGTGTAGCGCTCATGGCCCGGTGTGTCGGCCAGGATGTAGCTGCGGTTCTCGGTGGAGAAGAACCGGTAGGCGACATCGATGGTGATGCCCTGTTCCCGCTCGGCGCGCAGCCCGTCGGACAGCGCGGCGAGGTCGGCCACCCCCTCCTCGTCGGTGACGGCTTCCAGGTGATCCAGTGGGAGACTGTCGGTGTCGTGCAGCAGACGCCCGATGAGCGTGCTCTTGCCGTCGTCGACCGAACCTGCGGTGGTGATGCGAAGAAGTTGTCTGGTTCGAGCGCTCATCAGAAATAACCCTCTCGCTTGCGATCTTCCATGGCCGCAACGGATGTCCGGTCATCGGCGCGGGTCTCGCCGCGCTCGGACACGGTGGCCGCGGAGATCTCGTTGATCACCTGATCGATCCGGGTGGCGCGCGAGCGGACCGCGCCGGTGATGGTCAGGTCGCCGACGGTGCGGTAGCGCACCCACTCCACGGCCGCCGTCTCATCGCCGGTGGGTTGGGTGTACTCCGACACCGCCAGCAGGATGCCGTCGCGTTCGAACACCTCGCGCTCGTGGGCGAAGTAGATCGACGGCAGCTCAAGGTTTTCCAGCTCGATGTAGCGCCAGATGTCGATCTCGGTCCAGTTCGACAGCGGGAACACCCGGACCTGCTCACCCTTGCGGATCCGGCCGTTGTACAGCGTCCAGGGCTCGGGCCGCTGTGCCCGCGGGTCCCACTGGCCGAACTCGTCACGGAAACTCAGTATGCGTTCTTTCGCGCGTGCGCGTTCCTCGTCGCGACGGGCACCGCCGAATGCGGCGTCGAACCCGCCGGCCTCCAGTGCGTCGAGCAGGGTGCGGGTCTGCTGCCGGTTCCGCGAGGCGCCCGGTCCCGGGTCGGCGACCCGGCCGCTGTCGATGGTCTCCTGCACGGAGCCGACGAGCAGCTTGTGCCCCTGACCGGTGGTGCGGCGGTCCCGGAATTCGATGACCTCGTCGAAGTTGTGCCCGGTGTCGACGTGCAGGACGGGGAAGGGCAGCGGTCCGGAGCCCTTCCCGTCGCTTCGCTCGCCCCCGCGCCGGAAAGCCTTCTCCGCCAACCGCAATAGCACGATCGAGTCCTTGCCCGCGGAGAACAGCAGCACCGGCCGCTGCAGCTCGGCGACCACCTCGCGGATGATGTGCACGGCTTCGGCTTCCAGCAGCCGCAGCTCGTCGACCCGAATCGTGTCGGTCGCACTTGTCATGTCGGCAGTCCCTCCCGGTGCGCGTCTGCGCGGTAGCGGTCAACCCATTCGTCGGATCGTTGGTCGGCCTGGCGTTCCAGCACCGGTTTCGGCGCCAGTCCCGGATCCAGGCCCAGCTGCTCAAGCACCGTGGCGACCACGGTGGTGAGGTTGCGCCACAGATACGGGTAGGAGACGTCGATCGGTTCGACACTCTCCTCGTCAAACCAGTTGCGCCAGCCTGCTTCCTGGTCGCGCAACAACTTCACGACGTGGGCGATGCCACCGGCGTGGTATTCGGCCCGGGCGTCGCGGCCCGGGTCGGGGCGGCCGCGCCACACCCGGGTCTGCACGGCGCGCCAGAACGACACGGCTTGGGAGACCACGTCGGGCCGGTAGACGTGGATAAGCACCGGATCGCTGCCGACGACGTCGCGGATGGCCGCGAGCAGCCCGTCACCCGAGCGGTTGGGCAGGTCCTTGGCGCGGTCCAGCAGCAGCGGGGTCTGGTTCCACATCAGCTTGCCGCCCCACACGCCGTTGGGGGTGCGCCCGACCGTCTGGATGTAGTCGCGCCAGATCTCGGCGGGCGCCAGATCGGGCTTGCCCTCGACGATCGGGTCGAGCAGGCGCAGGATCGACTCGTCTTCGACGTCGGCGAACCATTCCCGCGGCTGCGGCGACATGCTGGTGGTCGGCAGGTACTGGAAGAATTCCTGCGGTTCGCCGGCGACGCCTGTGGCGCGCAGGGATTCCACGAGCAGAGTGCTGCCGCTGCGTTGTGAGGCGAGGACGAGATACGCCGTGGGTGCCGTCGGTGTGGACATGCGCGAGAGCCTAACGGGTGCTGTTCCGACCTGCTCAGAGGGCTTTTTCACGCGCCGTGAGTATTACTCTTGCCGATCTGCACGGTGTCGATTCCGCGGTCCTCGGCGATGCCTGAGCGGCTGGTGGCGGGGCGTCCGTGAATACGCAAGTATGTCTGGGTGTAGCGCTCTGAGATGCGGCTACCCGCGAAATCCGAAGGGATGACGTCATTGGTCTCGTGTCGCCAGTCGTCGAGCTTGAGCGCCAGTTCCCCGGCGATCGCCACGGCGGCACCGGAGTCCACGTCGCTAGCACTCTCGGTGAGCAGATTGCGGGACTCGGTCGGGTCCGCGTTCAGGTCGTAGAGTTCGCGCTCCGGGCGTGGCGCGGTGGACAGCGGGCCGACGGCTTGGCCCGGCGGGCTGTCGGCGATGTCCCACGGCAGATCCAGCATGGGTCGCGCCGTGTAGTTCTCGATGTAGCTGTAGTCCTTGGTCCGGATGGCGCGGATCGGATCGAACGAGTCGTGGTAGGTCTTGGTGGTGTAGACCTCGGTGCGGACCTCGGCGCCGGCCGCGGCGCGCAGATTGCCCGCATGTGAAAGGCCTTGCACCTCTTCGGGAATGGGCACGCCGAGCAGGTCCAGCAGCGTCGGGGTGAGGTCGACCCCGCTGAACAGATCGTCATAGACGCGGGGTGCGATGTCCGCGTCCGACGGTGGGCGCACGATCAGTGCGATACCGGTGCCCGCGTCGTACAGCGTCGACTTGGCCCTGGGCAGCGCGGGTCCGTGATCGGTGAGGAACACCACCCAGGTGGTGCGATCGAGGCCGGTTTCGGCGAGGGTGTCCAGCAGTTCTCCGACGGCGGCGTCGGCGACCGTGATGGACCCGTAGAAGTCGGCGAGATCTTGGCGGATCGCGGGGGTGTCGGGCAGATAGTCGGGCACGGTCACCGTGGTGGGATCGGCGGGGTCGTAGCGTTCCGGGGGATACGGCCGGTGCGTCTCGAAGAACCCCGTGGTGAGCAGGAACGGCTCGGGGCGATCCTCATTTCGCAACCAGTCGATGGCCCGCTCGACGACGTACTCACAGTACGAGTTGGACACGTCGTATTCGTCGAAACCCAGCCGGACAGGGTTGGACGTCTCGTGTTGCATGCCGAACAGGGCTGTGTGCCAACCGGACTCGGACAGCAGGCCCGGTAGCGTCTGCACGTCCGCGCGGTACTCCCAGCCGTGGTGGGCCAGCCCGAGCAATCCGTTGCTCTGCGGGTAGCGGCCCGTGAACAGGGATCCGCGCGACGGCGAGCACAGCGGGGCGGTGGCGTGCGCCCTGGTGAACAGGATGCCTTCGGCGGCCAGCTGGTCCAGTCGTGGGCTCTCGACGTCGCTGTGCTGGTAGGCGCCGAGGTAGCGGCCGAGGTCGTGCCAGTGCACGAACAACACGTTGTGGGGACGGGAGCCGGTCACAGAAAGTCCTTCATCGGATCTACACGGAACATGGCGGGGCGGTGATGGGCAACCCTTTCGTTCATCCCTATTTCCAGGCGAACACCGGCTGTTCGAGTTCGTCGACGGGGTCCGAGTTGCCCTGCAGGCACAGCCGGCGCACCTGGAGTAACACCGCACCGGTGGGTGCGTGGATGAGGTCGTTGCCCAGCGGAATCTGCACCACCGGTCGCGGGCTTTCGGGGATGGTGATGAAGCGGGGCGAATCCTCGCGCAGCAATTGGTGCAGGCCCACCCGGTACGCGGCGACCACCTCGGCGGGTGCCGGCCGAAGATCCAGGCGTCCACCGCCCCAGAGCACCACCGGGGTGATGACGTAGCCGGAACGGGTGGGGTAGTCGTCGAGCAGGCCCAGCACCGAGGAGTCGGGCAGCTCGACACCGATCTCCTCGTGCGTCTCGCGCAGCGCCGCGTCTACCGCCGTCTCGCCGGGGTCCAGCCGTCCACCCGGCAAGGCCCATTGCGCCGCATGGGAATTGAGCCGGGACGCGCGTCGGCACAGCAGGAAGGCGGCCCCGCCGGAGACGTCGATCATCCGGCCGTCCAGGCCGGCCTCCGGCATCGGCCTGCCGGCGATCCAATCGTCGACGGGCGCCGGGTCGACGCGGTCCTCGCCGAGTTCGGAATCCACCAGCAGGACCGCGACGGCGGCGCGTCGCTTGGCCGGATCGGTGACGGTACGCCGGTCGTGGCCGGCCAGGTTCGTTCGGATGCGTTCCCGCAGCGCGGCGTCGTAGGTGATGGTCACGGGTGAAACGGCACGCCGACGGCCCGGAACACCCACTCCGGGGGCACGTCGTAGGCCAGCTTGCGGGCGGGCAGCGCAGCCAGGACGTTGTCGAGCAGCGTCTCCTTGTAGTGCAGTGACAGCTGCCCGCTGCAGCGTGGGTCGACCTGGCCGACATCGACGTGGAGGTGCAGCCCGGCCTCGGAGATGTCCGCGGTCACCACGCCGGATTGTGGTGCATCCCAACTCTGGTCGATCACCCGGCCGGCCAGTTTGGGCACCGAGGAGAGGGTGGCCAGCACCCGCTGTGAGGTGAACACCAGCGAACCGGAGTAGCTGCTGACGCTGCCAGCCGAGCGCAGGCCGGGGACCTTGCCGGAGAAGTGCCGGGTCACCGCGACGTATTCGGCCAGATGGATGATGCCCTCGGCTTCCACGGCGGCGCGCAGGTCGTCGGGCAGCTTGCCGATGCCGAACAGCTTTCGGAGGAAGACGGCCATGGGGCCACAGTACGACGACTTGTGCACGTTTCGTAACGCCGGGCGCTACGAAACGTGCACACGTCGCGACTCACTGGGCGGGGAGGACGTGTTCCCCGGTCTTGTCGGTGCTCAGGCACAGCGAGCAGATGAACCCGTTGCCGGTCGCCGACTTCAGCATGTCCGGCCGCTCGTAATCATGGTGGCAGACATGGCATTTCAGGTGGTCATCGGCGGGGTTGCCGTACTCGTCGAACAGTGGCAGGTCGATGCCGTCGTCGGTGCGGCGCAGGTAGTACTTGCCCTTGGTGGCGATGGCGATGATGGGCGGCAGTACCAGGCCCAGACCGATCGCCACCAGCGGCGAGTAGGGCCGGATGGCCTCACCCAGGCCGCCGAAGAACGCGATCACCGACACGCCTGCGGCGATCAGCATGGAGCCGAACCCGACCGGGTTGAACCCGTACAGCATGCCGCGCCGGTATTCGGGCACCTTGGGCGACAACTTCAGCAGGTACTTGTTGAACACGATGTCGCTGGCCACCACCACGACCCAGGCCATACCGCAGTTGGCGTAGAAGCCCAGGATGGTGTTGAGGAAGTCGAACATGTTGGCTTCCATCAGGATCAGCGCGATCAACAGGTTGACGCCGAGGAACACCAGCCGACCGGGATAGGTCTTGGTGACGCGGGTGAACGAGTTGGTCCAGGCCAGTGAACCGGAGTAGGCGTTGGTCACGTTGATCTTGACCTGGCTGATGACGACCAGTACGACGGCCAGCGTCATGGCCAGCCACGGGGGCAGGAAGTTCTGGTAGATCTCCAGGAACTGGTGCACCGGCTGGTTGGCGATACCCGTGCTGTCGGCGACGTTCGCGATCAGGTAGACGGCCAGGAACAAGCCGACGATCTGCTTGATGGCGCCGAAGATGACCCAGCCGGGGCCGGCCAGGAACATCCACGTCCACCAGCTGCGGCTGTTCTCGGGCGTCTTGGGCGGCATGAAGCGCAGGTAATCATTCTGCTCGGCGATCTGGGCGATGAGCGACAGACACACGCCGGCGGCCAGCAGGGTGGAACCGAGGTCGAAGCCCTGCACCCCGTTCTCACCCTGGTAGGCGAAGAACTGGCCGACCGACTCGGGATGACTGATGACGAGGTAGACGAACGGCGCGACCATCAGGATGAGCCACAGCGGAGTGGTCCACACCTGCAGCGTGGAGAGCACCTTCATGCCGTAGATCACCAGCGGGAAGATGATGAGCGTCGAGGCCGCATAGCCGACCCACAACGGTATGCCGAGCCCGAGCTGGAGGCCCTGGGCCATGATCGAACCCTCGAGCGCGAAGAAGATGAAGGTGAACGTCGCAAAGATGACGTTGGTGACCACCGACCCGTAGTAGCCGAAGCCGCTGCCACGGGTCACCAGGTCGAGATCGATGTTGTAGCGGGCCGAGTAGTAGGCCACCGGGAAACCGGTCAACATCACCACGACGGCGAAGATGAAAATGCCCCACAGCGCGTTGGTGGTGCCGTAGGAGATACCGATGTTCGCGCCGATCGCGAAGTCGGCGAGGTAGGCGATACCGCCCAGCGCCGAGATGCCGACCACTCGAGTGGACCACTTCCGGTAGCTGCGCGGGGCGAAGCGCAGCGTGTAGTCCTCGAGGGTCTCTTTGGTGGCGGTGAGCCGGTCGTCGGCATCGACGGCGGCGTCGGCCGGCTCGTCGGTGAGCTCTTGTGTCATGGTCAGCAAACTTAAGGTGGCTATGTTTCCGCGGCGTCACCGTGGCGTTGCCCTCATACTGCATCCAGCTGTGGGTGGTAGGACTGATTCGGTGACACGCTTCGTACGGTGGTCCGCGGTGATCGCGTTCGTGGTTTTCGTCGCGACGCTGGTCGCGGTGCTGGGCCAGGCTCACTGGCTGGCCACCGCCGACACGTCGGTGCTCGAACCGCTACACCGGTTCGGCATCGCGCATCCCGGCTGGGTACGCGCCTGGGATGTGCTCTGCACCGTGTTCCATCCGGCGGTGTTCCGGGTGCTCGCCTGGGTGTGGATCATCGTCGCGCTGGTCCGGCGTCAGGTGCGGGTGGCGCTGTTCCTGACGTTGTCGGTGGAGGTGTCGGGCCTGCTGGTCGTGGTGCTCAAGGCGCTGGTGGACCGCCCCCGCCCCGCCACCGCGCTGGTGTTCGAGTCCTCGACGTCCTATCCGTCCGGGCATGCCCTCGGGGTGATGGCGGGGGTGCTCGGGCTGCTGATCGTGGCCTCGCCCCAACTGCGCCCCACCTGGCGGACGCCGGCGCTGATCTTCGGCGTGGTGGTCGTGCTGGCCATCGGCGTCGGGCGGGTGGTGCTCAACGTGCACAACCCCTCCGACGTGCTGGCGGGCTGGTCGTTGGGTTACCTGTGGGTGTTGGCGTGTCTGCCGGTACTGAAACCCAAGGCCGTCAGCGCAGCGGTCGAAACACCGGCAGTGCCCGGTACAGCACCTTGAAAGTGGCCTCCTCGCAGGAGTTCTCGACCTCGCCGTCGTGCGCGACGGGCGTCGGTCCGTCGACGGCGACGAAGCTGAACTCGGGCACCCGCAACTCGTGATAGAGCGGGCTGCGCACCAGGCGGCCCAACGCCAGCGCGGTCAGGATGCGGGCCCGGCTGAACCGGCGCCCGGTCTCCAGGATCCGGACGTCGAGCAGCCCGTCGTCCATCCGGCCGCGCCTGGACGGGGCGAAACCCGACGGCGCGTACACCGAATTGCCGAGGAAGAACAACGAGGTCTGCACCGTCTTGTTGTCGAACGCGATGCGCACGGCCGGGTCGCTGCGCAGCGTGCGCCACAGCGCGTACGCTCCGGCGAGCGGCTTGCCGATCTTGTGCTCCAGCTTCTCCCGGATCCGCACGAACGCCGGATAGGCGCCGATGCTGGCGGTGTTGATCACGGTGTCGGATTCGTTGAAGCGGATCACGTCCACATAGGAGGCACGCCCGGCCCGGATCGCGGCGACGGTGGCCGCGACGGTGTCGCAGCCGATGTCCTTGGCGAAATGATTGAACGTCCCGCCGGGGAACACGGCGAGCGGCAACCCCGCGTCCACAGCGATCCCGGCCGCGCAGGACACGGTGCCGTCCCCGCCGCCGACGGCCAGCACCTCGGCCCGGGCGGCGGCGTCGCGCAGCGCCTCGGCGATGTCGTCGCCCTCGCCGACCTCGACGATCTCCGCCTGGGGCAGGCCCTTCGCGACTTCGTCGATGACGCGGGCGCCGGTACCGCTGCCCGAGGCCGGGTTGATGACCAGAACGACGCCCTCACCGGCGGGGCGGGGCGGGGTGTCCAGGCGCAGCGGCTCGGAACTCGGCAGCGTCGACTCGACGATCGGCGGCACGACGCGGGCGCCGAGCACCGCGATGGCCGCCCCGATGCCGAAGCCGGCGAAGACATCGCCGGGGTAGTGCGCGCCGGTCGCGACCCGGGACAGCCCGACCAACCCGGCGAGCAGGGCCAGCCCCAGACCCAGCGGCGGGCTTTCCAGGCCGACGCCCACCGCGAAGGCGGCGGCACTGGCCGAATGCCCGGACGGCAGCGAGTTCGACGTCGGCATCCTGCGCGAGAGCCGGATGAGCGGGACGGGCGTGCGGTCCGGTCGGGGTCGCTTCCACAGGCGTTTGGCGCCCTGATTGGTGACCAGGCTGGTCACGGCGAGTGTCACCAGGCCGCGGGCCGCGCCGCGCCGCATCGACGGGGTCCCGACGGCGGACAGCGCGGCTCCGATGCCGATCCACAGCTTGGAATGGTCGGCGGCCGAGGTGAGCTTGGGCATGACGGAGTCCAGCAGCGGGCTGGGCGACTCGGCCACCGCCTCGAAGATCTCGCGGTCCAGGGTGCCCAGTCCCCGGCCGATCTGCTGCAGTCCACGTGCCCGTCGTCCGATCATGTTTCCAACCTACTGAGCAGGTTGTGTCCAAACCTTGACTTGACCCGCGCGGTGCCGCCTGCGAACGATGGACGGATGCGCCGACTGCTGATGCTGCTGTGCGCGGTGACGCTGTTGAGCGGAGCTGTGCCCACGCCGGTGTCCCGCGCAGTGGACACCCCGTGGTTCGCCGACTCTGTCGGTGCGGCCACCCAGGTCATTTCGGTTGTCGGCGTGGGCGGCTCGTCGGCGAAGATGGACGTCTGGCAGCGCAGCACGGCGGGTTGGGAGCCGATCGGCGTCGGCATCCCGGCGCACATCGGGTCCAACGGGATGGCGCCGCAGACCCACGACGGCGAAATGAAGACGCCGATGGGCATATTCAGCCTCGACTTCGCGTTCGGCACCCAGCCCAATCCCGGCGGCGGACTGCAGTACGTCCAGGTCGGTTCGGACCACTGGTGGGACGGCGACATGATGAGCCCGACCTACAACACCATGCAGGTGTGCAAGAAGGCACAGTGTCCGTTCAACACCGATCCCAGCAGCGGCACCGAGAACCTCAAGATCCCGCAGTACGCGCACGCCGTGGTGATGGGTGTGAACAAGGCGCGGGTGCCCGGTAACGGCGGCGCGTTCTTCCTGCACACCACCGACGGGGGTGCCACGGCGGGCTGTGTGGCGATCGACGACGCCACCCTGGTCAAGATCATGCAGTGGCTGCAGCCGGGTGCCCTGATCGCGGTGGCGAAGTAATTCAGATATTGAGTGCGGGACCGGCTTTCAGGTGGAAGCCCAGGTTCTCCGTGGACATCGTCGCTTCGTAGGTGCGGTCGTACCCGGTGGCGCAGATCCGCCAGCCGTCCGCGGTGCGCCGGTAGCGGTCGCGGTAGAACGCGGCGCCGATCAGCATGAAGTTGAAGTCGGCGGCGATGACGCGGTCCTGCAGGTACCACACGCCGGATGCGTCGTCCGGGCCGTCGAAGGTGATCTGCGGGTGGTCGACCCGATGCTCGGTGATGATCGCGGCGCCGAGTGAGGTGCTCATGTAGTCGACGAGCGCGGCCCGGTCGGTGAAGCGCAACGTACCGGAGCCGTCCGGGTTGGAGCCGTAGTCACCGTCGATGTCCTCGGTGAGGGTCGCGGCGAAGTCGTCCCAGTGCTTGGTGTCCAGCGCCCGCAGGTAGCGGTACTTGACGTCTTTGATGGCCTCGATATCACTCGCGTTGTCACTCACATTCGACATTGCAGCACACTTGTTTCGCGCCACATGCAGATCGCTTACAGTCCGGACATGAAGTTCGTCGACGCCTTCGTCAAATCCCCGTTCGCGGGGGTGGCGCCCTGGGTGTTGATGTCACTGATCGCCGGTCCGGGCCGGTTCGAGGAGGCGACCTCCGCCGCGTTCGGTTTGACCTTGGTGACGATGTGGGCCGGGTGGCGCCGCGGGGTGCGGGTGCATCTGCTGGAGGCATTCACGGCGGTGTTCTTCGGCGTGCTGGCCCTGATCGGCCTGCTGGCCGCGCCGGCCGTCATCGACTGGCTGCAACTGTGGGCCGGTGAGCTGAGCAACCTCGCGCTGGCGGTGTTCGCGTTGTTCACCCTGGCGATCGGGCGGCCCTTCACGCTGGCCTATGCCAAGGACAGCACTCCCGAAGAGCACTGGGAGACCCCGCTGTTCCGCCGGATCAACTATGTCATCTCGGCGGTCTGGGCGCTGGCCTTCACCGTGTCAGCGGTGTCCGGCGCGGTCGGTGACGCGGTGCTGCGCGACGGCGACAACTTCTGGACCGCCTGGATCGTGCCGTTGGCTGCGATCATGTTCGCGGTGTCGTTCACCGATTTCTATCCGGACGGCGCGACCGCCGATCCGGCGCCGTCGTGGATCGCGGCGATCGACTGGTTGCCGCCGTTCGTCATGGTCACCGGCATCGCCGGGCTGGTCTCGGATTCGGTGCCGACGGTCGTCGGTATCGGGTGCATCGTGGCGGGTGGTGTCGGGTCGGCCATTTTGCGCAAACTGGATCCGGCTCCCGCGGCGCCGTGACCCGCCGACAAAGGTGATTCACAACTGATCCAAAAGTTCAGTGCCGGAACGAAGTTCGACCGAGCGCGGTGTGTCCCTTCGTCTGTGTGGCCGGTGGGCGGCTAAGGTGTGCTCAATATGAGCGACCCGTTGGGGTTGTCGATCGGGACGACCAACATGGTCGCGACCAGTGTCGGCGGCCAGTCTGTGACCCGGCGCGCCGTGCTGACCCTGCCCACGCACGGCACGCCGGTCATCGGTGTGCCCGCAGTGGATGGCCTGGTGCTCAGCGGCTTCGTCGAGCGGGTCGGCGATCCGGTGCCGCTGGTGGCCTCCGATGGGTCGTCCTACGCCGCCGACGACCTGTTGGTCGAGGCGCTCGAGGTGATGGCCGGTGCGCAGCCGGCACCGCAGACGGCCATCGCCTATCCCGCGCACTGGACCGCTGCGACGGTCCGGACCCTGCGCGCGGTTCTGCGCACCAATCCGGTGCTCGCCCCGAACGGCACCCCGCCCCGTCTGGTGTCCGACGCGGTGGCCACGCTGACCTCGTTGCGCACCAATCCCGGCCTCAGTGGCGGTGGGCCGGTCGCACTGCTCGATTTCGGTGGGGGTGGCACCAGCATCACCCTGGCCGACGCCGGAGCCGCGTTCGAGCCGTTGGACGAGACGTTGCGGGTCACCGAGTTCTCCGGTGATCTGATCGATCAGGCGGTGCTCACGAAGGTGCTCGGCGGTGTCACCGACGCGGATCCGGCCGCCACCGCGGCGGTCGGGCTGCTCGGGCAACTGCGCGAGGAATGCCGCCAGGCCAAGGAGCGATTGTCGTCGCTGACCGCCACCGAGGTGCCCGTGGCGCTGCCGGGGCATCAGTCGGTGGTCCGGGTCACGCGCGCCGAGCTGGAGGAACTGCTCGCCGATCCGTTCGGCGAAGTCTTGTCCGCCCTGGATGATCTGTTGCAGCGCAACAGGATCGCCTTCGCCGATCTCTCGGCGGTGGCGACCGTCGGTGGTGGGGCGAGCATTCCGTTGATCACTCAACGGCTTTCGGAGCACACCAGGATCCCGGTGGTCACCACCGCGCAACCCGCGCTCGACGCCGCCATCGGCGCAGCACTTTTTGCCGCCTATGGGGCCGAATCCGATCTGCGCACCGGGTTGGCGCCCATCGCTCCGGACGCGCCGACCGGTCTGGCGCCGACGGCGTCCGACGCCCCGACGGGTCTCGCCCCGGCCGGCACCGACATTCCGACGCAGCTCGGGTCCACGGCCCAGGGTGCTGTCGGGGCCCTGGCCTGGTCGCAGGACGATGCCGCGACCGGCGACCCGGTGCCCTACACGGGCGGCGAGATTCCCTTCGCCCCTTACGCTCCCGGAAATCCGTATGCGATGGACGCTCCCACACGCGCTGTGGCACATCATGTTCCGGGTTCCTACGACGAGCCGCCCCGGACCTGGCAGCGCCTGCCCATCCTGGTGTTCGCCGCCGCCGGTGTGTTGACGTTGGTGGCACTCGGTGGGGTGGCGGTCGCCCTCACCGGAAACTCGGGAAGTCCCAGCCCCAGCCCCACGCCGACGAACGCTCCGGTGTCGCATCCGATCGCCTCGCCGCCGGCCGAGCCGCCGCCCGCTGCGGTCGCGCCGCCGACCGAGGCGCCGCCGCCTCCGGTCGTCACCGTGACGACCGAGCTGCCGCCCCCGCCGCCGCCGCCGAGCCCGGAACCCGTCGTGACGCCGACGTACACCACCACGCACACGACGACATCGCCGACGACGACCACCACCACAACCACGACGACGACGACGACCACCACCACGACGCCGCCCACGACGACCACGACGACAACAACCACCACCACGACGACCCCGGCGATGACCACCACTTTCATCACCGTGCCGTTCGTGCCGGTGCCGATCCCTATCCAGGTGCCCAACCGTGGTGAACCGTCGACTCCGAGCTACCCGCCGCATGTGCCCGGCTGGGGCGTGCCCAGCATTCCGTAACGGGCCGGTAACCCGTGCGGCAGGAATATCACAGCCGCATTCCAGCTAGCTTGAGGTTGCCGGCAGCACGATCAGTGCATGAGAACTCAAACGTCATGGCGCTCCCGACGCGCGATTTTCGGTGTGATCGGCGCCGGTGCAATGGTCACGCTCGGTGCGTTGAGCGCCGCGCACGGCGCAAACCCCGCCAGCACGTTGGCGGGCTCGGGCGATGCGCCCGCGAACACCACGTACTCCTCACCGGTGGTCGCGCCGGCCAACATGGGGGCGACGGCCACGTGGACCACGCCGTCCAATGTGGAGGCCATCACCAAGGCCGCGCCGGCGAAATAGGAGCTGACCATGAAACGGATTGCACTGGCGGCTGGGCTCGCCGCAACGGCCGCGGGGTTCGCCGCGGTGATCACCAGCGGAACCGCCGCAGCGGCGGGCACCGACGTGACAGGACAGAAGTACAGCGACGCGTCCTCTGCGCTCAGCGGCGCCGGCTACACGGTGATCGTCGGCACCACCTTCGGTGACGTGCAGAACCGCGACGACTGCATCGTCGTCAACGCGGTGCAGCGCACGGTGGCGGCGCCCGAGAACAGCTCGGGATCGGCCACCAAGGAGATGGTCGTGTCGCTGAACTGCGAATCGGGTGCGGCGTCGAACAAGTCGGCCGGTTACTCGGCGGGCAGCCCGGAAGGCCGCGCTGCCAAGGCCGCCGCCGCTTCGGCCGCAGCGCAGGCATCGGCACAGGCCAACCCGGATTCGGGCGGCAACTAGTAAGGCCCCCGATGGTGGTGGTACACACCCTACGAACCACCACCGCCACTGAGCGACAACCAGGTCGCTGGTCGGCATCGATTACCTGCCGGGTCGCTGTGACCTGTCGCGTCCGGAAGATCCGGCATCTACGGTGAAAACGTGTGCTGCGGAGGATCTTTCGATCCAGGATCGACGAAGCGGCGTGACGTGCTGCGCTATGCGATGGCAGCGCCGGCGCTGCTCGCTTCGTCCGGTGCGCCCACCGCGCACGCTGCCTCCAACGTGGCGGGGCGGATCGTCTTCCTCGACCCCGGTCACAACGGGGCCAATGATGCCTCGATCGTCCGGCAGGTAACCGACGGACGTGGGTCGACGAAGGAATGCCAGACGTCCGGCACCACCACCGACGCCGGATATCCCGAGCACACCTTCAACTGGGACACCGTGCTGCGCATCCGCGCCGAACTCGGCCAACTGGGTGTCCGGACCGGACTGTCCCGCAGCAATGACAACGCCCTGGGTCCATGCGTCGATCAGCGTGCGGCGATGGCCAATTCGGTGCACCCCGACGCGATCGTCAGCATCCACGCCGACGGCGGTCCGCGGCAGGGCCGCGGATTTCACGTGAACTATTCGGACCCGCCGTTGAATGCGGCGCAGGCCGGCCCGGCGCGCCGACTGGCGCAGGTGATGCGCGATGAACTGATGGCCTGCGGCATGCAGCCATCGACCTACCGCGGCACCGACGGGTTGTATGGCCGATCCGACCTCGCCGGCCTGAATCTGGCGCAGTACCCGTCGATCCTGATCGAGATGGGCAACATGCGCAACCCGGACGACGCGGCGGCTCTGACGGACCCCGGCACGCGGGCCCGGCTCGCGCAGGCCGTAACTCGCGGAATCGCAGGCTATCTGCAACTACTCACCTGAGCGACGCCCGAACCTGGCAACTCGAGTTGCCAACGCAAGGATTTCCTCAAAGATGGTCCACAGCCCGTTGGCTAGGCGTACAGCTTATGGACATCGAGTGGACAGCCAGGGCAAGCGAGGGGGAGTGGGATGAGCATGCTGCGCAGAGCGACCACCATCGGTGTCGCGGTCGCGTTGACGGCGTTCGGGGTGACGTCGTGTGGCGATGATTCCTCGGGCGGCGCCGGCGGAGGTGGCGGCGAACTCAACATCTCGATGACGTCGTTCCCCGACTACGTCGATCCCCAGCTTTCCTACACCGTCGAGGGCTGGGAAGTGCTGTACAACGTCTACACACCGCTACTGACGTACAAACACGCCAAAGGTGCGGACGGCACCAAGGTGGTACCCGGGCTGGCCAAGGCCATGCCGGAGGTCTCGCCGGACGGTAAGACCTACAAGCTGACCCTGCGGCCCGATATGAAGTACTCCGACGGCACACCCATCAAGGCCTCCGATTTCGCCTACGCCATCCAGCGATTGTTCAAAGCGGATTCCGGTGGTTCGGTGTTCTACAAACCGATCGTCGGCACCGGTGAGTACGCCGACGGCAAGGCCGACAAGATCAGCGGTATCACCACCGACGATGCCAGCGGCGACATCACCATCGTGCTGACGGAGCCGAATGGCACGTTCGAGAATATCCTGGCGTTGCCGTTCGCCGCGCCCGTTCCGCCGAGCACACCGCTGGACAAGGACGCCACGAACAACCCACCGGCGTCCAGCGGGCCGTTCAAGATCACCAAAGTCGAAGCCCCGCAGACCATGACGCTGGAGCGCAACCCGAACTTCACGACGGTGAAGGCCGCGGGGGCCGACGAGGTGGCCGATGCGCACGTGGACAAGATCACGGTGACGCAGAACAAGAGCAACTCGGCGCAAGTGACCGGCATCGAGCAGAACACCATCGACTTCATGGCCGACCCGCCCGATGCCGACCGGCTGCCAGAGGTGAAGGCGAAGTACGGCGACCGGTTCCGGTTGGAGGACTCGATCAACACCTACTACTTCTGGATGAACAACAAGACGGCCCCGTTCAATGACCTGCGCGTGCGCCAAGCCATCAACTATGCGATCGACCCGGAGGCGCTGAACCGGGTGTTCGGCGGCCGTCTGCATCCGACACAGCAGATCCTGCCGCCCGGTATGCCTGGCTACCAGGAGTACAAGTTGTATCCCGGTCCTGACCTCAACAAGGCGAAAGCCCTTATCGCCGAAGCGAATCCGGTCGACAAGGACATCACGGTGTGGACCGATGACGAGCCGGACCGCAAGCGGATCGGGGAGTACTACCACGACCTGCTCACCCAGCTCGGCTTCAACGCGACGCTGAAGGTGATCGCCGGTGACGTCTACTGGGCCACCATCGGCAATCAGTCGACACCCGATATCGACACCGGTTTCGCCGACTGGTTCCAGGACTTCCCGCACCCCGACGACTTCTTCCGTCCACTGCTCAACGGGGAGAGCATCCTGCCGACCAACGGCAACAACTTCTCCAGGGTGGCCATCCCGGAACTGGACGCGAAGATGAACGAGCTTCGCACCCAGCAGATGTCGGATGACCTCAAGAAGCAGTACGCCGACTTGGACCGCAAGTACATGGAGCAGGCGGTGTGGGCGCCCTACGGCAACGAGGAGTTCACGACGTTTGTCTCGGACCGCGTCGACTTCGAGAAGACGGTCCCACATCTCCTGTTCAACCAGGACTGGGCCGCGCTGGCGCTGAAGTAGATGAGCGCCCCGGGCTCGACCGGGGGCATCGAGGCACCGGGTGAACCCGTCTTGCCCGTCGGCGTCCCCATCGAACAGATCAGGGGGCGCAGCCCCTGGTATCTGGCGTGGATGCGGCTGCGGCGCAATCGCGCTGCGCTCGCCTTCGGCGCGCTGTTCCTCCTGATCGTGTTGACCAGTCTGGCGGCGCCGCTGTGGGCCGAACATGTCGCGCACACCAGTCCCAACGAGAACCACATCACCGACAAGGTGCTCATCGACGGCAAGCAGACCGATGTGGTGTCGGCCGACGGCACCCCGATCGGACCGGGTCTGCACGGTCGCTACCTGTTGGGCGCGGACCAGAACGGCCGCGACGTGATGGTCCGCCTGCTCTACGGCGGCCGCACCTCGATCTTCATCGGCGTCGCCGCAGCCGTCGTCACGACGGTGCTCGCGGTCCTGGTGGGCCTGTTGTGCGGCTACTACCGCGGCTGGATCGATGCGGTGCTGTCCCGTGTCATGGACGTGGTGTGGGCCTTCCCTGTGCTTCTGCTCGGCATCGCCCTGGGTACCGCGTTGGCGCTGGGCGGGTTGAAGATCGGCGATTTCACCGTGGCGGGCGACTCGTTGTGGATCCCGATCCTGATCATCGGCTTCGTCTACGTCCCTTACATGGCCCGGCCCATCCGCGGTGAGATCCTCGCGCTGCGGGAGAAGGAGTTCGTCGAGGCTGCGGTCTCCCAAGGCATGGGCTCGGCGCGAATCATGTTCACCGAGCTGCTGCCCAACGTGGTGTCCACGATCATCGTGTTCTTCACCCTCAACATCGCCAACAACATGCTGCTCGAATCCGCGCTGTCGTTCCTCGGGGCGGGCGTGCGGGCGCCCAACGCATCCTGGGGCACCATGATCGCCGATGGTTACCAGACCATCTACACCGCACCGCACCTGACCATCGTCCCGGGTCTCATGATTGTCCTGACGGTGTTGTCGCTCAACGTGTTCGGCGACGGTCTGCGCGACGCCCTGGACCCCCGCGCGAAGATCCGGATGGAGCACTGAGGATGCTCCAATTCGTCGTGCGCCGGGTGCTCGGCATGATCGCTGTGCTGTTCGCGATTTCCGTGCTCATCTTCGTCATCTTCAACGTGGTACCCAATTCCGACCCTGCGGTGCGGATCGCCGGGAAGAACGCCGATCCGGAGTTGATCGCCAGGGTCAGCGCCGATCTCGGTCTGGACCGCTCGCTTCCGGTCCAGTACGCGACCATGATGCGCAAGATCTTCACCGGTGAGCTCACGTCGTATGCCAGCTCGCAGAACGTCGTCGAGCAGATCTGGAAGGGTGCGCCCGCCACCTTCTCGCTGTGCATCGGCGCGGCGGTGCTGTGGATGGCGCTGGCGGTCGTGTTCGGCTACCTGTCGGCGGTGCACTCGGGCAAGCTCACCGATCGGCTGCTGTCGATCCTCGCGCTCACCGGGATCTCGATGCCGGTGTTCTGGCTGGCGGCAATTCTTTTGTACTACTTGAGTTTCAAGCTGCAGTTGTTTCCCACCAGCAGCTACGTGCCGCTGACCAAGAACCCAGCGCAGTGGGCGTATCACCTGGTCCTGCCGTGGATCACGCTGGCGGTGCTCTACGTCGGCTTCTACAGCCGGGTGCTGCGGTCCAACATGCTCGACGTGATGAACGAGGACTACGTGCGCACCGCGCGGGCCAAGGGCATCAGTGAGCGTCAGGTGCGGATACGGCATGTGCTGCGTAACTCCATGATTCCCGTCGTGACGCTCTTCGGGCTGGACTTCGGAGCCGTCGTCGGAGGAGGGGCGATCCTCACCGAGACAGTGTTCAACCTCAACGGGGTGGGGTTGTACGCCGGCCAGGCGATCGGCAGCCTGGACCTGCCACCACTGATGGGTGTGACGATGTTCGGCGCGTTCTTCATCGTGCTGTTCAACACCATCGTCGACGTGGTCTACGCGTTCCTCGATCCACGCATCCGGCTCGGAGAGGCGGCCCCGGCATGATGCTCGAAGTCAATGGGCTCACCGTGAGTTTCGCGACCGACGGTGGGGTGGTGAGCGCCGTCGACGGCGTCAGCTTCGGACTGGATCGCGGCGAGATCCTGGCCATCGTCGGCGAATCCGGCTCGGGCAAGAGTGTCACCGCACAGACGCTGCTGGGCCTGACCCGGGCGCCCAATGCCACCATCGGTGGCTCGGTGCGCTTCGACGGTATCGACCTCAACGACCTCGACGACGACGGCTGGCGCAGCATCCGTGGGGAGCGGATCGCGATGATCTTCCAGGATCCGATGACGTCGCTGAATCCGGTCTACCGCGTCGGCGATCAGCTGACCGAGATGATCCGCGCGCACCGGGACGTATCGAAGAAGGAGGCCCGCGACCTCGCCGTAGAGTTGCTGAAATCGGTGGGTATCCCCAATCCCGAACGGCGCGTGCGTGATTATCCACACGAGTTCTCCGGCGGCATGCGGCAGCGGGTGATGATCGCGATGGCGCTGTCCCTGGACCCGGACGTGCTGATCGCCGACGAACCCACCACCGCACTCGATGTCACCGTGCAGGCGCAGATCTTGGCGCTGCTGGCGCGGTTGAACGAGGAGCGCAGTCTGGCAGTCGTGTTGATCACCCACGATCTGGGCGTGGTCGCCGAGGTCGCCGACCGGGTGGCGGTCATGTACGCAGGCCAGATCGTCGAACAGGCCACTCTGGACGAGTTGTTCTACGACCCGCAGCATCCCTACACGTGGGGCCTGCTGGGTTCGTTGCCCCGTTTGGACCAGCCGAACCCGGAGCGGTTGGCCCAGATCGCCGGGGCGCCACCGTCGCTGAACGATCTTCCCGTCGGTTGCCGGTTCGCTGCCCGCTGCCCGCACGTCTTCGACAAGTGCGCCGAACCCCCACCGCTGCACCGTGATCGGTGCTGGCTGAACGCCGAGCAGAAGCGCACCTTGCGGGTGGTCGACGGCCGGATCGGGCTGCGCAGCCCGGTGGCGCCGTGAGTCCCCTCCTCGAGGTCACCGACCTCGTCAAACATTTCCCGATCAAATCGGGGGTCATCGTCGACCGGGAGATCGGCCGCGTCCGCGCCGTCGACGGGGTCAGCCTGACCCTCGACGAGGGGGAGACCCTGGGCCTGGTCGGTGAATCCGGCTGCGGAAAGTCGACGCTGTGCCGGGTCATCATGCAACTGACCAAGCCGACCTCAGGTTCGGTGCGTTTCGACGGCGTCGAACTGGTCGGCAAGAGTCCGCGCGAACTGCGCAGCATGCGCCGCCAGATCCAGATGATCTTCCAGGATCCGTACGCCTCACTGAACCCACGCAAACGCATCGTCCAGATCATCGGCGACCCGATGGAACTGCACGGGTTGGCCTCGGGGCGTGAGGTACGCGCGCGGGTGCAGGACCTGCTCGACCGGGTCGGACTGCGACCCGAACACGCCGACCGCTTCCCGCACGAGTTCTCCGGCGGCCAGCGACAGCGCATCGGGATCGCCAGGGCACTCGCGCTGCGGCCGAAGCTGATCATCGCCGACGAACCGGTCTCGGCGCTGGATGTGTCGGTGCAGGCGCAGATCGTCAACCTGCTCAAGGACCTGCAGGACGAGTTCGGGTTGTCCTATCTGTTCGTCGCGCACGATCTGGGCGTGGTCCGGCACGTGTCGAACCGGGTGTCGGTGATGTACCTGGGCAAGGTCGTCGAGAGCGCCCGGGCGGCACATCTGTACCAGCACCCGCTGCACCCCTACTCCAATGCACTGCTGTCGGCGGTGCCGGTTCCCGATCCGCGACGCAACGCGACCCGTGAGCGGCTGGTGCTCGACGGTGACGTGCCCAGCCCCATCGACCCACCCGCGGGCTGCCGGTTCCACACGCGTTGTCCCTGGTCGACGGGGGTGTGCGAATCGGATGAGCCTGCGCTCGTCGACCACACGGCGGCGGTCGAGGTCGCGCATGTCGCGGCCTGCCACCACCCTCGCAACCTCGATTGAGGCCCGCTGCCTGCAGCGATGCGTTTCCGGAGAATTTGAGCGCCAGCGACACGCCCGGTTATGATCACGAAGTTGTAACAACCAGTGCACGGTCAGATATCGGAAGTTGCTGCGTATGCCTCGTCTCGGTCGTAATGTGCTGTCGGTGAGCCGACACGCATTAGCCCGTCAGCGGCGCGTTCGGCCCACGGTCGCCCTGGCTGCACTGGTGGTGCCGGCCGCCATCCTGGCCGCGGCCTCGGGCGACGTGTGCCCGCTGGCCGCACCCCGAGCCGCCGAGCCGGTTGCCGACAACGTCGTCACGGTCGCTGACAGCACGCCCTACGGGCTGGAAGTGGTCGCCGCACCCGCGGTGTTCTCGTCCGCCCCCACCGTCGCGCAGCCCCAGGTGAGTTTTGCCGCCGCGCAGACCGGCACCGCGTCGCGCTGGCGGCTGGACACCCGGCCACTGATGCTGCCCGTCGGCCTCGCGCCCGAGCGGGGGCTGCAGGTCCGCACCATTCTTGTCTCGCGCACCATCAGCGCGACGTTCCCGGAGATCCACAGCATCGGCGGCGTCCGGCCCGACGCCCTGCGCTGGCATCCCGACGGTCTGGCGCTCGACGTGATGATCCCGAACCCCGGTTCGGCCTCGGGGGTCGCGCTGGGCAACGAGATCGTCTCGTTCGTGCTGAAGAACGCGGCCCGGTTCGGTATCCAGGACGCCATCTGGCGCGGCGTCTACTACACCCCGGGTGGCGCGCAGCGCGGTGGCTACGGCCATTTCGACCATGTTCACGTGACCACCACCGGCGGCGGCTATCCGACCGGTAGTGAGGTCTACCCCCGCTGACAGGCTTTCGGTGCCCATGAAGCGCCGCCATCGCGCATATTGATCTCGTGGCTGATGTTCGAGTTGATTCCGCACCGCGCCTGATCTGGCGCAGCCTGGGCATGCTCCGTGCGGTCCGCGGTCTCATCGGGTTCTCGCTGCTGCTCGGTGTGGTCTCCTCGTCGCTTCCCTACGTCTCTGCCGCAGCGTTCGGGCCGATGATGCAGGTGGTCGCGGACGCCGGCCACAATGGCAACCTGACCGGGGTATGGGATCTGCGCGGGCCGCTGGTGGCCCGCGAGGACGGGCTACTGCATTCGGTGGCCGGGTCGGTGCCGTTCGCGGTGTTGCTGGCCACCTGGGCGGTGTCGCTCGTGCTCACCCAGTTGATGTATTTCGTCAACGGCTGGGTGGGGGCCAGGGTCGAACGGATCCTGGTGGTGGACATCCGCCAGCGGGTGCACGATCACCTCCAGACGCTGTCGATGGACTTCTTCGCCCGCTCGCGTACCGGTGAGTTGATTCAACGGGTCACCGCCGAATCCTCGGGCGTGGAGCGGCTGCTCACCGGATGTCTGATGCCGCCTCTGATCGACAGCGTCGTGCTGCTGGCGGCCGTCGGCTATCTGGCGATCATCTGCTGGCAGATGACGGTGGCCGCGCTCGTGCTGACCCCGCTGGCGCTGCTCACGTTGCGTTTCGCGGGCGCGCGCGTCCAGTCGGCGGTACACAAGGAGATGGTCGCCGACCGCGCCATGTCCACCGAGTTGGAGCAGACGGTCAGCGGGATCTCCGAGATCCAGATGTTCAATGCGGAGTCCTTGCGCAGCAAGCGGTTTCGCAAAGTTTCCGAAAGCGCGGCCAAAGCCGGCGCGTCGTCGGTGGCGTGGATGCAGGCCACCGCCAACGGATCTCAGATCTTCGTCGCGCTCAGCACCGTCGTGGTGCTGCTCGTGGGGATCGGGTTCAGCGACCACTTCGGGCTGACCTTCGCCGGACTGCTGGTGTTCGCGGGCATGGTCCCGACGATGTTCGGCGCGGCGCAACGGGTCATGGGCGCCTACACGACGTACAAATCCGTGGCGCCCAACGCCTCGTCGACCTACGAACTGCTCGACACCCGCCCGTCGGTGCTCGAGATCCCCGGCGCCACCGAACTCGGCGAGGTATCGGGAAACCTGGTGTTCGACGACGTCACGTTCGGCTACACACCCGAGCATGCGGTGCTGGACGGATTGTCGTTCACCGTCGCCGACGGCGAGACCGTCGCACTGGTCGGTGGGATCGGTTCGGGCAAGTCGACGGTCTTCAATCTGCTGCTGAGATTCCTGGATCCCCAACGTGGACGCATTACGCTCGACGGCCGGGACATCTCGACCGTCACCATCGCGTCGTTGCGCGAGCAGGTGTCCAAGCTCGCCCAGTTCCCGTTCTTCACCAAGGACACCATCCGGGCGAATCTCCGGCTGGCTCGCCCGGACGCCACCGACGCCGAGATCGAGGCGGCCTGCACCCAGGCGCACGTCCACTCGGTGATCACCGACCCCGTGAAGATGTTCGACGGCTACGACACGGTGATCGACGTCCAGGTCCCTTCCGGCGGCCAGAAGCGCCTCATCGCACTCGCGCGGTGCCTGCTGCGCAGACCCGAGGTGCTGCTGCTGGACGAGCCGACCGAGAACCTCGACGCCGATCAGCGGGCCCGGTTGACCGGGGTGATCCGCGGCTACGCGAAGGACCGCACGTGCCTGGTGATCAGCCACGATATGGATTTCATCGCCGCCGTCGCCGACCGGATCCTGGTGCTGGAAGGCGGTCGGATCGCCCAGTCCGGCGACCACCACTCGCTGATCGCGCAAGGGGGCCTGTACAAGCGGTTGTACGAGGCGCAGAACACCGAGGCGGGCTGACAGCCGGCTGTCAGTTAACGGAACGCGAACGCACGTTGAACGCCCGCGGTCACCTCCATCGTCTAAGGTTCTGCTGTGCCTGAGATGGATCGCCGCAAGGTGATGATGATGATGGGTCTCGGCGCGGGCGCGGCCCCCCGGCCCCCCCCCCCCCCCCCCCCCCCCCCCCGACCGCCCACGCCGAGCCGCTTCCGGGTGACCTCGGGCCGGTTCCGGGCCCCGGCCCGGCAGCCCCGGGGGCGCCCGCGCCGGCAGCGGCTGCACCCGTGTTCCTGTTCCAGGACGAATTCAACGGTCCGGCCGGTACGCCGCCGGACCCGGCGTGGTGGTTCATCGTGCCCGCCCGCGAGGTCATCCGGAACCCAGTCGAGTGGGACCAGCCCTTCAACATGGGCCGCTACGTCACCGACCAGGAGCACGTGTTCCAGGACGGCAAGGGCAATCTGGTCATCCGTGCCACCCGTGGGCCCGGCAACAACATCCAGGAGAAGTACGCCGGCGCCAAGATCATCGGCAACTGGCGCGGTGGGGTCGGCACCACGTGGGAGGCCCGGGTCAAGCTCAACTGCCTGACCGACGGCGCCTGGCCCGCGTTCTGGCTGCTGAACGACGACCCGGTCCGCGGCGGCGAGGTCGACCTGGTCGAGTGGTATGGCAACCGGGACTGGCCGTCGGGCACCACCGTGCACGCCCGGCTGGACGGCACGTCGTTCGCCACCAATCCGCACCCGATCGACAGCGGCTGGCACACCTGGCGGATGACGTGGCAGCCGAGCGGTCTGTACTTCTGGAAGGACTACGCGCCCGGTATGGAGCCGTACTTCACGGTGCCGGCCAACTCGCTGGACGACTGGCCGTTCAACGATCCCGGCTACACGCTGGCGCCGGTGTTCAACATCGCGGTCGGCGGCTCCGGCGGGCGCGAGCCGGCCAAGGGTAACTACCCGGCCGAAATGCTGATCGACTGGATTCGCGTCTTCTAGTGGTGCATCCGGCGGGCCCCGGCGACGATGGCGTCGTACAAAGCCTGTTCGGGCTCGGACAACGTGCTGCGCCGGGTGACCAGGACGAACTCCAGCTCGCCGAGCTGTGGTAGGTCGGCGTCCTCGACCGGGTAAAGACCCTGCGGCAGTAGTGTTTCGGCGTGTGGGACGATGCCCAGACCGGCCAGCACCGCGGCCTGTAGGCCCAGTTGGCTGTCGCTGACGCACGCGATGCGCCAGGTCCTGCCTTCGCGTTCCAGTGCGCGTAAAGCCACATGACGGGTCAGGCTCGGTGGGGGATAGGTGACGATCGGCACCGGGTCACCGACATCGGTGGCTCCAGCGCGACCCGCCCACACCAATCGGTCCTGCCAGAGCAGTTCGCCGTGTTGCTCGCCGGGTAGCCGCTTGGCCACCATCATGTCCAGCTCCCCGGCGGCCATCCGAACCTTGAGATTCTCGCTGAGCCCCACCACGAGTTCCAGGTCGACGGCCGGATAGGACCGCTGGAACTCGACCAGCACGTCCGGCAGGTCCCTGGTGACGAGATCGTCGGACGCGCCGAGTCGGATGAAGCCGGTCAGCCGTGATTCGGAGAAGTACCGGTCGGCCTGTGCCTGGGCGTCGAGGATGCTGCGCGCGAAACCGATCATCGCCGCGCCATCGGCGGTCAGTGCCAGGTTGCGGGTGTCCCGACGGAACAGTTCCCGGCCCACCGCCTGCTCCAGCCGGGCGATATGGCCGCTGACGGTGGACTGGCGCAGCCCGAGCACCCGGCCGGCCGCGGTGAAGCCGCCCGCGCGTTCGACGGCCAGAAAGGTGCGCAGTTGCTCCGGATCCAACATATTCATCACGCTACTCGTTCACAGATATCTATCTCATCGACTTTCGCCATGAGTCCTCGGGCTTCTACGGTGAAGCGGTGAGACTTATGGCCAAACTCCGCATCGACGGCTTCCTGCTCGGCTTGTTCGCCGCCATGGCGATCGGGCTGCTGTTGCCCGCAAGCGGGGGAGCCGCCGGCGTCCTGGACTGGGCCACCAAGATCGCGATCGCGGTGCTGTTCCTGCTGTACGGCACCCGGTTGGAGCCACGCGAAGCGCTGCAGGGTCTTCGGCACTGGCGGCTGCACACCACGGTGCTGGCGTCGACCTACGTGTTGTTCCCGCTGCTCGGTCTGGCGCTGAAGGTGCTGGTGCCCTCGGTGCTGACCAATGACCTCTACACCGGGGTGCTCTACCTGTGTCTGCTGCCGTCCACCGTGCAGTCGTCCATCGCCTTCACCTCGATCGCCCGAGGCAATGTCGCGGCGGCGGTGGTGAGCGCGTCGGCGTCGAACATGCTGGGCATCTTCATGACACCGCTGCTGGTGACGCTGCTGATGCAGACCACCGGGGACGCGACCGTGTCGGCGCGCTCGATCCTGGAGATCGTCGTGCAGCTACTGCTGCCGTTCATCGCCGGACAACTGTTGCGGCCCAAGCTGTATCGGGTGCTGTCACACATCACACTGACCAAGATCGTCGACCGCGGCTCGGTGTACCTCGTGGTCTACGCGGCCTTCAGCGCCGGCATGACCGAGCACATCTGGGCCGGGATGACGGTGGCCCATCTGCTGGCCGTGGTCGGGGTCTGTGTGGTGCTGCTGGCGGTGGTCCTGGGCGTGACGACGGGCGTGGCCCGGCTGATGGGATTCAACCGGGCCGATCGCATCGTGGTGATCTTCTGCGGGTCCAAGAAAAGCCTGGCCACCGGGCTGCCGATGGCCACGGTGCTGTTCGCGGGGCATCCGGTGGGCTTGATCGTGTTGCCGCTGATGATCTTTCATCAGATCCAGCTCATCACCTGCGCCACGCTGGCGGGCCGGTGGGGGAGGGCATTCGAGGCTGCCGACGAGTCGCAGAACGTCGACTGCGTGCGGGTTGCGGCTCAGCCGAGCGGCGGGACCGAACCCCACGAACCGTAAGGACCGTTCATCACGCCGGTCTTGGGTTGCGGCACGCTGAAACCGTCGATGCCCTGCGGTCCGAGGCAGCGCGACGTGGACACGGCCGCACTGCACGGGTCGATGCTCGCCGCGGCGAGTGCCGACGGCGCGGCGAGAATGGCCGCCGCCGTGCCCGCCACTGCGAGGAAGGGGAGGGCAATGAGCTTGAACGACATGATATTTCCTTTCACTGAAGGGGTTCTTGCCCTCATGTCTACCCGCGCTCGATCGGCGTGGAAACTTCTTCATAGGCAACGCATATGAACACCTCGCACTACTATTCATCGGTGAGCAAAGAGACGACAAAGGGCAAAGCGGACAAGAAGTCCAAGAAACGCCGTTCTGCCAAGAAGCTGCCCAGTGCGGTATACGAGGCCGAGTTATTCCGTCTCCAAACCGAATTCGTGAAACTCCAGGAATGGGTCAAGCACACCGGCGCTCGTGTCGTCGTGGTCTTCGAAGGCCGGGACGCCGCGGGCAAGGGTGGCACCATCAAGCGGATCACCGAATACCTCAGCCCGCGCATCGCCAGGATCGAGGCGCTGCCCGCGCCGAACGACCGCGAACGCGGCCAGTGGTACTACCAGCGCTACATCTCGCAGCTGCCCGCCAAAGGCGAGATCGTGCTGTTCGACCGGTCCTGGTACAACCGTGCGGGCGTCGAGAAGGTGATGGGCTTCTGCACCCCCGAGGAGCACACCCTGTTCCTGCACCAGACCCCCACCTTCGAGCAGATGCTGATCGAGGACGGGATCCTGTTGCGCAAATACTGGTTCTCGGTGTCCGACGACGAGCAGCTGCGCCGGTTCAGGTCACGGCTGAATGACCCTGTCCGGCAGTGGAAACTGTCGCCCATGGATATGGAGTCGGTGTACCGGTGGGAGGACTACTCGCGCGCCAAGGACGAGATGATGGCCCACACCGACACCCCGGGCAGCCCCTGGTTCGTGGTGGAATCCGACGTCAAGAAGCACGCCCGGCTGAACATGATGAGCCACCTGCTGTCCACGATCGACTACCACGATGTCGAAACGCCGACGGTGACGCTGCCCGAACGCCCGGTCCCCGGCGAGAGCTACCAGCGTCCGCCACGCGACCTGTCGACCTACGTCGACGATCACGTGGCAACACTGCTGGGGGACAGGGAATAGGCCGGTGCGACCGACCCCGTTCGGCTAGCTGATCCCGATCCGAATGTTCTTGGTACGGGTGAATTCATGAAGTCCTTCGAGCCCGCCGGTACGACCCGACCCGCTCTGCTTGAAGCCACCGTACGGGCCCTGCGGTGAGATCTGGCTGAACTGGTTCACCCAGACCGACCCGGCCTCCAGCCGGCGTGCCACGGTGTGTGCACGGGTGAGGTCACGGGTGTGCACGAACGCGTTCAGGCCGTAGCGGGTGTCGTTCGCGATCCGGACGGCCTCGTCTGCCTCGGTGAACCGCATCAGCGAGACGACGGGACCGAACGTCTCATCCTGGGCCAGCGCGGAGTGGTTGTCGACGTTGCCCAGTACGGTCGGCGCGACGTAGAACCCGTCGGCCAGTCGGCCTTCCACGATCCGGTCGCCACCGGTGAGCAGGTCGCCCGCGCCCTCGTCGACGGCCCGGTCGACGATCGTGAGGATGCGCTCGAGTGACGCCGAGGAGATCACCGGGCCGAATCGGACGGCCGGATCGGTGGGATCGCCGATGCGAGCGGCGGCCACGATGGTCAGGAATCGCTCGACGAACTCGTCATAGACCGCGTCCTGGATCAGGATGCGGCTGGCGCACGCACAACTCTGACCGGACTGCATCAGAGGGCCCTGGTGGGCGGAAAGCATGGCCGCCTGGTCGAGGTCGGCGTCGGCGAAGACGATGTTGGCGGACTTCCCGCCGAGTTCGGTGACCACCGGCGTCAGATTCTCGGCGGCGGCCTTCAACACCTCGCGAGCGGTGCTGCCACCACCGGTGAAGTGGACCTTGCCGATACCGGGGTGCCGGACCAGGGCATCGCCGCCGACGGCCCCGGCGGGCACGACATTGACCAGCCCGGCGGGCAGTCCCGCTGCCAGGCACAACTCTCCGAAGCGCAGTGCGGCCAACGGGGCCAGCTCCGATGGCTTGAACACCACTGCGTTCCCGGCCGCCAGCGCCGGTGCCACACAGGATGCCGCCACGGCCAGCGAACCGTTCCACGGCGCGATGATCCCGACGACGCCGTAGGGCTCGCGCTCGATGAAGTTGAGGTCGAACGAGCCGTTGACAGGCGAGCTGATCCCGTGGGGTTTGTCGGCATACCCGGCGAAATGGCGCAGGAACCATTCGAGCATGCGGGCGGTGCCGGCGTAGGAGACGGGAACGGCGTAGTCCTGCACGTTGAGTGCCGCCAGTTCGTCGAGGTGCTCGTGCACGATGTCGGCCACGTCGATCAGCGCATCCCGGCGACGATCGACGGTGAGCGCCAGCCACTCCCGCTGGGCCTCGCGTGCGACGGTGACCGCCCGGTCGATCTCGTCCGGGCCCGCCAGCGCCACAGTCGCATTCGGGACACCCGTAGCCGGATAGATGTGTTCATGCAGGCTCTGCGAGGTCGCGGTGACTCGGTCGCCGCCGATGAGCAGCCCGACGGCTCCGGAAGCGCTCACGACTCGGAAGCCGCTTCGGCGGACCACTCCTGGAGCACCCGCACCTTCTGCTCGCCGATCACCTGATTGAGATGTGACGCCTTGGGCCATCCATAGTGCGCGGCGAAATGCAGTGCCAATTCATCCATCTCGTCGAACGAGATCTCCCGGCTCTTGAGTGCTCCGTACACGTGGCTCAGGATCGGGTACGGCGCGTCCTGGAAGGCGACGCAGGTCACGGTGATCAGCCGGCGTTCCTTCATGCCCAGTCCCGGCCGAAGCCACATCTCGCCGAAGACGAAGTTCAGGATGCCGGCCCCCTGATACGGGTTGTCCCGGGCCGGCGAATAGGGCAGGCAGTTGATCACCTTGAACGACTCCTCGCCGACGGTGAGCCGCTGCTCGGGATCACTCGGCGTGGTCAGTGGTAGCAGGGGTGTCGGAGCCGGTACGTTCTGGCCGCGCTCGCGGTGGATCCGGGCCCACTGCTCGTCGACGACCATGTTGAAGCGCGACGCCTTCGGCCAGCCCGCGTACACGGCGAAATGCAAGACGGTTTCCTGCATTTCGACGATCGAAACATCGCCGCTGTTGAGTGCTGCATAGACGTGGTCGCGAAGTGGGCCCTCCGCGTCGGCTGCTGCGACGCAGGGCAGCGTGATGAATCGCCGGTCGCGCCGGCTCAGCGCGGGACGTTGCCACACCTCACCGAACACGAAGTCGAGCAGACTCGCGGTGGTGGGAGCCTGGTCGTGGGGCGCCGGAAAGGTCATGATCTCCGCGAAGGCACGCCGCCCGCGTTGCTGCCGGTCGGAATCAATGGTGGTCATATCGCTCCCTCGGGGTTCGCTCAACGCAGCGTGACGCCGGCGTCGACCTTGAGTTCCAGGCCGGTGACATAGCGGGATTCGTCGGATACCAGGTACAGCACGGCATTGCTGATGTCGACGGCCTCGGCCATCACGATCGGCAGCGCATTCTGGAAGATCGGACCGAGATCCTGACGGGTGTCGTGCAGCAAGGTGTGCAGCGAGTCCGGGCGCATACCCGTCGGGACCCCGGTCGGATGCACGGTGTTGACCCGGATGTTGGAGGCGGCCAGCTCGTTGGCCAGGGCCCGGCTCAATCCGACCACGCCGTGCTTGGAGGCTGTGTAGGGCGTGTGCAGTGGTGAACCCTTCAGTCCGGCAACCGAACTGATGTTGATCAGGCTGCCGCCACGGTCCACCAGGTGCGGTATCGCCGCCCGGCAGGTGTTCCAGGTGCCGATCAGGTTGATGTCGACGACGGTGCGCCACTGCTCGGAGGTGGTGGTGGACCAGGTCCCGGCGGTCAGCACGCCGGCGTTGGCGACCGATGCGTCGAGTCCGCCCAGTTGCTGCACGCCGTCGTCGACCGCAGCCGTGAGTTCATCGGCGTCGCGGATGTCGACGACATGGGTGACCGCAATCCGTCCGTGTTCGCGCACCAGTCGCGCGGTCTCTTCGAGGTCGTCCTCGGTGGACAGCGGGTATTCGACCTCGGGCAGTGACCGGCAGATGTCGACCAGGATCAGGTCGGCACCCTCTTCGGCGAGCCGGACCGCGTGGCTTCGGCCCATTCCGCGGGCGGCGCCGGTCACCAGGACCCGCTTGCCCGTGACGCGCCCGGTCACAGCTTGTTACAGAAGCCGGCGTCCACGGGGAAGGTGACCCCGGTGACATATTTGGCAGAGTCGGAGACCAGGTAGAGGATCGCCGCACTGATGTCCTCCGGCTCGAGAAGACCGACCGGCATAGGGTTCTGTAGATGCGGCCCCCCGCCCGGGTAGTTCTCCAGGAACGCCGTCATCGCCGGGTTGACCGCCATCATGGTGTTCACCGCCGTCGGGTGCACGGTGTTGACCCGAATGCTCTGTGGTGCAAGAGCATTGGACAAGGTGCGCATCAGGCCGACGATCCCGTGCTTGGACGCGGCATAGCCGAGGCCGCCGCCCTGCATGCCACCGAAACCCTTCAAACCGGCGGTCGAGCTGGTGAAGACGATCGAGCCGCCGCGCTCGCCGGCGATCAGATGTGGGATGGCCGCCTTGGCGGTGTGGAAGGAGCCGACGAGGTTGACGTCGACGACGTCGGTCCACATCTGCAGGTCCTCCTCGATGGTCAACTCGCGGAAGCCCATTGCTGCGATACCGGCATTGGCGCAGACGATGTCCAGGCGGCCGAAGTGTTCGACTCCGGCATCGAGGGCGGCCCGCAGGGCGGCGAAGTCGCGGACGTCGGCGACGGAGGCGTGGATCTTGCCCCCGACTGCCTCCACCAGCGCGACCGTCTCGTCGAGTTCGTCCCGACTGGCCATCGCGTAGCCGTTGGAGGCGATGTCGGCGCAGATGTCGACACCGATGATGGCGGCGCCCTCCTCGGCCAGGCGCACCGCGTGGCTGCGGCCCTGTCCGCGTGCGACACCGGTGATGAAGGCGACTTTGCCGTCTAGGGAACCCATGGGACCTCGCTCGATTGCGCCGCGTAAGCGGGCTGTCAGAAGATGTGTAACCGTGTTACACCGATTAGGGTAACTGAGTTACAGACTGGGGGGCAAGGGAAATGACGAAACCGGTTGATACTCGTTCACCGGCCGAAACCAGGGGCGACCGCTTGCTGGAGGTCGTCGTCGACATGCTGGCGAACGACGGCTATGAGGCCGTGCAGCTGCGCGAGGTCGCCCGCCGGGCGCGCACCTCCCTGGCGACGATCTACAAGCGGTACCCCACCCGGGAAGACCTGATCCTGGCCGCGCTGGAGTCCTGGATGAAGCAGAACCGCTACTCGGGTGTCAGCGCCGCGCCCCGAGTGCCGGGAGTCACGCTCTACGACGCCCTGATGGAGCTGTTCCGGTCCATCTTCGAACCGTGGGAGCGGAACCCGGAGATGCTCACGGCGTACTTCCGGGTCCGCTCCTCGGCCGGCGGTCAGACGCTGTTCCGCTTCGGCCTGGACATCGTCGCGCCCGCCGGCCTGGAGATCCTGGCCGGTGTCGACAGTGAATTCGTCGCCGACCTGGAGGCCGTCGTCACCAGCGTCATCTACGGACTGCTCGGCAGGCACTCGGCAGGCGAGATCGCCGTCACCGACATCCTGCCGATCCTCGACCGCACGGTGTACTGGCTGGTCCGGGGATACGAAGGGCACTGATCGCGGGTTCAGAGCTGGGCGTAGACCGTCTTGGTCTTGAGGAAGCTCTCGATACCCTCGCGGCCCCACTCGTGACCCCAGCCGGACTGCTTGTAACCGCCGAAAGGCATCGAGTGGTCGAACACCATCTGGCAGTTCAGCGTGACGGTGCCCGCCTCCAGGCGCTTGGCCAGCCGATGCGCGCGGCTGATGTCCTTCGTCCAGGCGGTCGCGGCCAGCCCGTACTCCGAGTCGTTGGCCAGAGCGACCACTTCGTCGTCGTCGTCGAACGGCAGGATGGCGACCACCGGCCCGAAGATCTCCTGCTGGTACAGCCGCGCGGTCGGCGCAACATCGGTGAGAACCGTCGGATGCACGAAGAATCCGCTGCGATCGAGCCGGGCGCCACCGGCCACCACCTCGACCCCGTCACGGCGGCCCTCGTCGATGAAGCCCACCACCCTGTTGAGTTGCTTGGCACTGATGATGGGGCCGATCAGCACGTCGTCTTCGGTCGGCGCGCCGAGTTTCACCGAGTTCGCCATGTTGGCGACACCCTCGACCACCTTCTCGTACACACCGCGCTGGGCAAAGATCCGGGAACCGCTGATGCAGCCCTGCCCGGAGTGGATGAAGATGCCCATCGCCGCCATCATGATGGCGGTGCCAAGGTCGGCATCGTCGTAGATCAGCACCGGCGACTTGCCGCCCAGTTCGAGCGCGACCCGCTTGAGGTTGCCGCTGGAGGCCGCGATGATCTGCTTGCCCACCTCGGTCGAGCCGGTGAATGCCACCTTGTCGACGCCGGGATGGGCGGTGATGGCGGCGCCGACCGTATGTCCGTAGCCGGTCACCAGGTTGACGACGCCGTCCGGGACGCCCGCCTCGGCGAGGATCCGGTCCAGCAGCAGAGCCGAAAGTGGGGTCTCCTCAGCGGGTTTCACGACGGTGCTGCAGCCCGCGGCCAGCGCCGGCGCCAGTTTGGTGCACGCGTTGAAGACCGGCCCGTTCCACGGGAAGATGAGTCCGACCACGCCGTAGGGCTCTTTGAGGGTGTAGGCGTGCATGTTGGTGAACGCACCGGTGATTCCGCCGGTCTGCTGCACGTCGTGGGCGATGCCGTTGACTTTGGTGCACCAGCCCGCGTAGTAGCGGAACGACTCGGCACACGTCGACATGATCATCGACGCCTGGAGGTGCGGCATCCCGGTGTTCAGCGAATCGATCTGGGCGAGCTCGTCGGCGTGCTGGTCGATCAGGTCGGCCACCCGCCACAGCACCTTCGCGCGTTCGTTGCCCGGCAGACCACTCCACACGCCGGACGTGAAGGTCTCCCTGGCGCGGGCCACCGCGGCGTCGACCGCTTCGGCGCCGCCGTCACGGAACTCGGCGATCACCTCCTCGGTGGCGGGGTTGATGATCGGGATGAGGTCACCGGTGCCGGGCCGGTCCCGGATGTCGTCCAGTACGGATTGCACGCTCACTTGCTCGGCGCCTCCGTGAACTCGATGTGCAACTCGGTCAGGCCGCGCAGCAGGAAGGTGGGCTCGTAGCCGTAGTTGCGGTTGCCCGGGGCGCCGTGCTTCGCCTCGCTGATCCGAATGTCGTGCAGCCGGTCGAGTAACCGGTTGATGGTGACGCGACCCTCGACCCGGGCCAGGGGAGCGCCCGCGCACGTGTGGATGCCCCGGCCGAAGGTGATGTGCTCGCGCACGTTCTTGCGGTCGACGCGGAACTGGTCGGGGTCCTCGAACTTGCGCGGGTCGCGGTTGGCCGCCCCCAGGCACAGCATCAGCACCGTGCCCGCCTTGACCGAAACCCCGCCCAGGGTGGTGGATTTGCGGCAGAGCCGGAAGTCCACCTTGGTCGGGCTCTCCAGGCGCAGCGCCTCCTCGATGAACGGGGCGATGAGTTGCCGGTCGGCACGCAACCGCTCCTGCAACTCGGGCTGGTCGCCGAGCACCTGCACCGCCGAACTGAGCAGCTTGGTCACGGTCTCCTGCCCCGCGGCGAACAGGAAGGTCGCCGGTCGTACCACCTCCAGCAGGGGAGGCACCGAACCGTCGGGGTAGGTGGCGGTCGCCAGGCCGGTCAGCACGTCCTCGCGCGGGTTCTCCCGGCGGTCGGCGATGTACTTGCTGAAAAGATCGTCGAGGTACTGCAGCGGATTCGACCCGACCGGCTCGTGGTCCAGGGCGCCCACCTGCGAACCGGGTACGTTGCCGGCGCCCAGATTGCGGCGGATCTCCGGACGGTCGGCCTCGGGGACGCCGAGCAGGTCTGCGATGGCCAAGGTGGCGAACGGCTTGCCGTACTCGCCGAGGAACTCGCAGCGACCGTTGCCGATGAACTCGTCGAACTGCCGGTCGGCCAGAGCCCAGATGTATTCTTCGTTCTCCTGCAGCCGGCGCGGTGTCAACAGCCGGCCGAGCAGCGAGCGGGCCTTCTCGTGCTCCGGTGGATCCATCACCACCATGTGCTCGAAGATGGGGAACTGGTGCCGGTGTGCCTCGATCAGATCGCTGATGTCGTCGCCTTCGGGGGTGAACGGCAAGGGCGGGAACGGGCCGCCGATCGCATTCACCGCGGAGAACGAGTCGACATCCTTGAAGGCTGCCTGGACTTCCTGGTAGCCGGTCACGGCCAACACCCCGTAGTGCGGTTCGCGCACCACCGGGCCCTCCCGGCGAAGGTCGTCCCAGTACGCGTAGGGGTCCTGGGCGATATCGGCGTTGGTGAAGTAGTCGACGTCGGAGAGGTCGGTCATATTTGGGGGCTGCTTTCCTGAGCTTTTAACTGCTGACGATCCAGCTGATGGCTTGGCGCGGACATGCGGAGATGGCGGCTTCCACAGTGTCCCAGTCGGATTGGTTTATCTCGGGCGCACAGGTGGCGATATCGTCGCCGAGATCGAAGATTTCCGGGGCCAGATCGATACATAACGCGTGTGCCTCGCACAGCTTCGGATCAACTCGTAGCCTGCGGCTCGCGGTCTTGCCGGACAAGGGCTGCACGGCCGCACCTCCTTACCGTCGTCGCCCCCTGGCGATGACAAAAACTGATCGACCGACCAAACTGTTAGACTGCCGTATGCCTACCACGGACCCGGACGACCGGTCAAGCATTCCCGGACCGGGTCGTTGATGGCGCCCGGACGGAAATCCAAGGCCGATGACGGGGGAGCCAGGCAGCGCCTGATCGAGGCGGCGATCCAGATCATGCACGACGAGGGGTACGCCGCTGCGACCTCGCGGCGAGTCGCGGCCAAGGCCGGTGTCAAGCAGGCGCTGGTGTATTACTACTTCCCGACGATGGACGACCTGTTCATCGAGATGTTGCGCTCCGGTGCCGAAGTCACGCTGGAGGAGATGCGCGGTGTGCTGCTCGCCGACGATCCGTTGCGGGCGCTCTGGCAGATCAACAGCGATCCCAGGAAAACCGTACTGAGTGCGGAGTTCATGGCGTTGGCCAACCACCGCAAGGCTATTGGCGCCGAGCTGAAGGCATACTCGGAGCGTGTCCGCGATATCGAATCCGCGGCGGTGACCCTGGTGCTGCGTGCCAACGGCGTCGACCTGAACGACTACCCGCCGGTGGTGATCTCGATGATCGTCGCTCAGATCGCGCGCAGTGTCGGAAACGAGAAGTCTGTGGGTGTGACCCGCGGACACGACGAACTGCACGCCTTCGTCGAACGGCAGATCGACTTGCTGTCCAAGCCTTCCGAAGTCGCCCGCGACTGACTTCGCGAGTCGGGCGACGGTACCCGTCGCTACTCGGCGATCGTGTCGCCTCCGTCACATTTCGTTCTTGACAGTGCGCTGTGTCCATGCCATCGTTCCTGATCGATCGATCAAATTTTAAGGTCGACGGCCAGGCCGCCCGCTCTGCGGCGGCGGCAAGAACCAAACATCGAGGTGGACTCATGGCGGGACGTGTAGACGGCAAGGTCGCATTCATCACGGGCGCGGCGCGCGGACAGGGGCGTAGCCACGCCGTGCGGCTCGCCGAAGAGGGTGCCGACATCATCGCCATCGACATCTGCGGACCGGTCAGCAGCAACCCCCAGATCGAGCCGGCCACCAGGGATGATCTCGCGGAGACCGCGGATCTGGTGAAGCAGCTCAACCGGCGCATCGTCACCGCGGAGGTCGACGTCCGCGACTACGCCGCCGTGAAGGCGGCCGTGGACAGCGGTGTGGAGCAGCTCGGCCGGCTGGACATCATCTGCGCCAATGCCGGTATCGGCAACGGCGGGCAGACGCTGGACTTCACCAGCGAGGAGGACTGGAACGACATGATCGACGTCAACCTGTCCGGTGTGTGGAAGTCGGTCAAAGCCGCCGTGCCGCACCTGATCTCGCAGGGCCAGGGCGGGTCGATCATCCTGACCAGCTCGGTGGGTGGGCTGAAGGCCTACCCGCACACCGGCCATTACATCGCCGCCAAGCACGGCGTGGTCGGGTTGATGCGGACATTCGCCGTGGAGCTCGGTCACCACTCCATCCGGGTCAACTCGGTGCACCCCACCAATGTGAACACCCCGCTGTTCATGAACGAGGGCACCATGAAGTTGTTCCGCCCCGATCTGGAGACCCCGGGTCCGGACGATATGAAGGTCGTTGCGCAGCTGATGCATGTGCTCCCGATCGGTTGGGTCGAGCCGGTGGACATCAGCAACGCGGTGCTGTTCCTGGCCTCCGACGAATCACGTTATGTGACAGGTCTTCCCATGACGATCGACGCCGGAAGCATGCTCAAGTAGCTGCTTGGCGGTCCCCGTCGATCCACCCGAAGCGAATTCAACTGAACAGCAGTCAACTGCATAGGAACCAACCCAACGGCAACGGAGCCAAAGCCCATGGCCAGTAACATTTCTCGTGTCAATCCTCTCTTCGCGTCCTCCGTCAAGGTCGGTGGCTACGGCGGCATGGCGGTAGCCGCCTGGCTGGTCGCCGCGGTCGCCACCGGCCATGGTGTGGCCGCGGCTGACACCACCGGCGCATCGTCGGAGTCGAGTTCGTCGATTTCGTCGACCACCTCGGCGTCGACAGGGACGTCGTCGGCCGGGACGGAGAAGCCGTCCACCGAGTCGGAGGGCCCAGCCACCGGTTCGACGTCCACCCCGTCCACCGGCAGCGGTTCGACTTCCGCGGGTGGTTCCACGACGTCACCGGAGACAGATCCACCGAAGACCTCGGGATCGACGTCGTCGACCACGGAGGTCGCGCCCGGCGTCACTGTCAGCAGTAGCGGCGGCGCGCACAAGGGTGGACACGAGGGATCGGCAGAAGCCACCAAGGTGAAGCCGGTGAAATCCACGGCCAAGGCGTCGCGTTCGGCCGCCACCGTCAAGGCGGCAGCCGCCACCGAGTCGGCCTCGACCTCGGCCACGGCAGCGAGGGCGGCGGCCGCGGTCCCCTCGACACCGATTACGCAGACGGTCCAGGTTTCGGCGGCCGCCGCGGTGAGCACGCAGTCGACCGGCGCGGTCCCGGCCGTGTCGACGGCTCAGGTCACCTCGCCGGCAACCGGGACGGTGGGGTTCCTCAACAAGATCGTCACCAACCTGCTGAACCCGTTCCTCAAGCCCGCGCCGAATACGCCCGAGCCGTTCACCCCTGCGGTGTGGGCGGTGCTGGCCTGGGTGCGGCGCAACGTGTTCAACCAGGCGCCGACCGTCGCCTATGACCCCACCAAGACGGTGCAGACCGGTCAGACCCTGACCGGCAACCTCGGTGCCACCGACGCCGAGGGTGACGCCCTGACCTACAAGGTGACCAAGGGGCCGAAGTACGGCACCTTGACCATCGACCAGGTGACCGGCAACTTCACCTACACCCCGGCCGATATCGATTATGATGCCGCGCAGACTGATTCGTTCTCGGTCTCGGTCACCGATGGCAAGGCCAATCTGCTCAGCCTGTTCACTCCGCACGTCGCCAAAGAGTCGGTGGAGTCCACGGTGCTCAACCCCACCGTGCAGCGGGTGATCCTGAACCTGCCCGGCACCATTGCCAGCCCGGCGAACCCGCGCTATTCGGCGGACGGGAAGTCCATCTACTTCGCCGGTCAGCCGACCGCCGGGGGCCGTTCCGAGATCTATCAGGTCAACACCGACGGCACGGATCTGCAGTGCGTGACGTGCGGTGTGGCACCGACCGAAACCGGCAACCTCGCCAAACCCGTTCCCGTCGTCGATGGGTCGGGTCGGGTCTTGGTGCTGGTGAACGTTCCCGGCCAGAACCCGCGCTACTCGATACTGGAGAGCGGGGTGAGCGGGGCCCAATTGCTGGCCGTCACCACTCCGGCCGGTGGCGGATTCGCCATCGACTCGCAGCGCGAGATGCGGGTGTCGCCGGACGGCACCAAGGTGCTGTTCACCCGAATCGTGATCGGGCCGAACAACCTTCTGCAGGCGCTACCGATCGTGGGCACCCTGACCCGGACCGACACCGGTTACACAGTGACCGACGCGCGGGTGGTCTACGCCACCGGTGAGGGCAAGCAGTGGACCCCCGACGGCAAGGGTGTGGTGATCCTCGGCGGCCAGTTCGATGCGGGCAATGTCGACGACATCGAGGTCGACCTGGCCACCGGCGCGGTCACCCGGGTGACGGCCAGCCTCGACTACGACGAGGACATGGACTACTCGCCCAACATGAAATGGATTTCGATCGGCAGCACCCGCGGGCTCGACGCACTGACTCCGATGACCCGGATCATCCGGCAGAACTTCCTGCCGGTCTACGTCGGCGCGCCGGTGTATGACGACTACGCGTTGCCGGTGAATGTGTCCAACCAGGAATGGATCGTTGCTGTCGACGATGAACTGAAGCGGGAGAACGGAATTCCGCTGTTCGTCGAAGGTGACGGCTATGCCGCCCGTAGTATGCCCAGCTGGAATCCGACCGGGGATGCAGTGGCGTTCTGGGAATCCAGCATCGCCGACCCGACGGTCTCCCGGCTGGTCATCGCGAATCTGAAATACACCACCAGCGTCGGGCCAGTGGCCGCGGACAGGTCAACGCCGAGTTCGGATTCATGGGCGCCTGCACTGGGCACCTACGTCCCGGCCACCACGCCGCTTCCGGACACCGGCAACTACACCGGGGCCAAGGGCGGCACCGCGGTTGTCGCCGAGGCGCCGGACCCGAGCGACGCGACCCGCACCATCCGCACCGTGACCTACACGAACTATGTCAACGAGCTCGGCATGGTGCTCAACGGAACGGAATCGGCCGACTACACGGCCAGCCAGACGGCCGTGCACTACACGGCCAACGTCACGGTCAGCGGGACGCACACCGGATCGCTGACGGCCGACGCCACCATCAATGCGTTCCAGCAGTCGCTGACCGGATACATCACCTCGGTCCTCGACGGTGATTCTCAGACCCTGCCGGATCTGAACGCCGCCGAAGAAGCTCAGCACAACGCATAAACAGTTCACCACCAGGTGGTGTCCAACGGCGACTGGGCCAAGACCAACGAGGTCTTCATGAACGAGAAGATGGTGATCTCGACCTGGACGTTCAACTCAAGCTGTGCCGACCCCCAGACCTGTACCGGCACAGTCAGAAGCGACCAGGGCTGGACGGCGCCGCTTACCTACCGGGCCGGCCGGTGGATCGTGGACCGGACCATCGACAACTGGGAGCCTTGCCCGGACGGGACCTCTTCGCCTGGGCGGCAACGCTTTCAGTTCTATGGCACCGATGCCAACGGGCAGGTGGACCGGACGAACATGACCACCCTGCAAGGTTATGAACGCACCATCGGTGTCAGCGGGGCATGCGGTATCAACAAGCCGTTGGTGATCCAGATGCCACTGACGCTGCACAAGTTGTGAGCACGAATCTCGGTGCTGTGCCCGCGGACGCAGAGTACGCCCGGCATCGCGCTGCGGAGTCGGTGCGTATCGCGGCGCGACGAGCGATCGTCGCCCAGTTGAACGACGCGCGTGAAGAGGCCAGTCTGTCCAAATCGCAACTCGCCAGGGCGATCGGTTCGGATCCGAGCGTGGTGGGCAGGCTGCTGTGTGCGCATACCGAGAATCCGACACTCGCCACGGTGGTGGAAGTCGCCGCGGCGGTGGGCCTGAAGATCTGTCTTGTCCCGATGTCAGCCGAGGAGCGCGAGCGCATCACCGAGCCGATGCTGTCCACTGAGCCTGCCAGGAACAGGCCGGCGTACAAGGGTTGAGGTCAGTGCCGCGTTGCGCGCGGGTCGTTGCAGGCCACCACGATCACGACCGTCGGCGCATCGCCGCTCTGCCGGAGCTTGTGTGGCACCGTGGCGTCGATGTACGCGCAGTCACCTTCTGCCAGCGTGAGGATCTCGCCGCGGTAGCTCAATTCGGCTTGTCCAGCGTGGACGAAGAGGAATTCCTGACCTGGGTGGCTGGGGTGCGCATGGCTGGTGAACTGCCGGCCCGGGCGTACCACGAAGGGTGACATCGCCTTACCCAACATGGCCGCGGCGATGGGGTGATGTCTGTCCGCGGTCTCGGTCACCCTGCGTTCGACCGTAATCGAGGTTGCGGACGCGTCATCGGAGAACAACTGCGCCACATCGACATCGAGCGCACGTGCGATCTTCAGTGCGGCGGCGATCGAGGGGTTGCTCTGGCGGCGCTCGACTTTTGACAGGTAGCTCTTGGTCAGGCCGGTCTCGGCGGCCAAGTCGTCCAGCGTCATGCCGTGTTGGGTGCGCACGGCGCGCAGCAGTGCTGCCATGGTCGGAGTTTACTCGATTGACCATATGACACAAAGTGTCCTATGGTGATACGAGTGTCATACGAACGGAGAGGACACCGCCGATGGCTTCCACGCTGCACGATTCAAAAGACGACCTGATGCGCCGAGCCCATGACGAACTCGACCGCGATGTCGCCGAATCGACCTTGACCCCGCGGGAGAAGCTCGCGCTGACCTGCAGGGCCTTGTTCGACGCGGGTCACGATTCCGGCCTTGCCGGCCAGATCACCGCGCGCGCCGACGAACCCGGGACCTACTACACGCAGCGGCTCGGGCTCGGTTTCGACGAGATCACCGCGGGCAACCTGCTGCTGGTCGACGAAGACCTCAATGTGCTGGACGGCAAAGGAATAGCCAACCCCGCCAACCGATTCCACACATGGATCTACCGCGCCCGCCCGGACGTGAACTGCATCGTGCACACCCACCCGTTCCACGTGGCCGCGCTCTCGATGCTGGAGATCCCGCTGGTGGTGTCCCAGATGGACCTCGCCCCGCTCTACGACGACTGCGCCTTCCTGCCCGACTGGCCCGGGGTACCGGTCGGCAACGAGGAAGGCGAGATCATCTCGGGCGCACTGGGAGACAAGAAGGCGATCCTGCTCGCCCACCACGGGCACGTCGTCGCCGGCGCCAGCATCGAGGAAGCCTGCTCACTGGGCATGCTGATCGAACGCGCCGCCGAACTGCAGCTCGCCGCCATGGCCGCCGGCACCATCGCTCCGCTGCCGGACCGGCTGGCCCGGGAAGCCCATGACTGGACGCTGACCCCCAAGCGCAGCCAGGCCAACTTCGCGTATTACGCCCGGCGCGCGCTCGCGCACCACCCCGACGCCCTGACCAACTAGAGAGGACCAGCCATGACCACCCCAGCTCTGCACGGGATCATCGCCTATCCCGTCACTCCGTTCACCGCCGACGGCACCCGGATCGACACCGGCAAGCTCGCCGACCTGGTCGACCGCCTCGTCGGCTCGGGGGTGCACGCCATCGCCCCGCTGGGCAGCACCGGAGAATCGGCCTACCTGTCCGAGCCGGAGTTCGACGCGGTCGTCGACACGACCGTGAACGCCGTCGGCGGGCGGGTTCCCGTCGTCGTCGGTGCATCGGATCTGACCACCGCCAACACCGTCCGCCGCGCCCGCCATGCCCAGCGCGCCGGCGCGGATGCGCTGATGGTCCTGCCGGTTTCGTACTGGAAACTCACCGACCGGGAGATCGTCGCGCACTACAGTGCCGTCGCGGCGGCGGTCGATCTGCCCATCATGGCCTACAACAACCCGGCCACCAGTGGCATCGACATGTCGCCCGAACTCTTGGTCCAGATGTTCACCGAGATCGACAACCTGTCCATGGTCAAGGAATCCACCGGCGACCTCGGCCGGATGCTGCGGTTGACGGAGTTGACCGGTGGCGCGCTGCCGTTCTACAACGGCAGCAATCCGCTTGTGCTACAAGCCTTGACGGCCGGCGCGGCCGGTTGGTGCACGGCCGCGCCGAACCTGCGACCGCAGCCGTGCCTCGACCTCTACGAGGCAGTCACCGCCGGGGATCCGGCACGCGCGCAGGCGATCTATGCGGACCTGGCGCCACTGCTGCGGTTCATCGTCGACGGCGGACTACCCACCACGGTCAAGGCCGGGCTCGACCTCTTGGGTCGTGGTGTCGGCGACCCGCGCCTGCCGCTGCTTCCCTTGGACGCCGGCCGCCGCGCGGACCTGCAGGGCCTGTTGGCCAGCGCCTGAGCGTCAGAAGGGCAGGTCCACTTCGCCGTTGGTGGTGATGCCCTCGTCGTGATTGCGGTCGACGAACCCGGTTGTGACAGGGGCTTTCGTCTCGGTGCCGTAGGGGACGAGTGGATCGGTACCGTCCTTGGCGTCGCCGGCCGGCGCCCCGGTATCGGCGGAGATCGGGGTGTTCTTCTGCCACGATGTGGTGTTCGCCGGTCCGGCGGCCACCGCCACCGTGTTCCCCACCGGGGCCAAGGCGACGAATCCCGCGGCCAGGCCGACGGCGAGCAGTGGCGTGGCGAATGCAATCGGGGTCTTCATGATGATCTCCTGTTCCTGGTCGGACAGTTCGATCATTCGCCTCGTTGCTGCGGGAATCGCCACGGCTAGCTGGCAATATGCGATTGCAGCTAGCCGGTAATCGATCGGGACGGTCGCCATGCCGCGAATCCGGCGACCAGGCCCACGAAGGGGATCGCGGCCAGGATCGTGCTCAGGGTGGCGCTGCCACCCGTGACCAGGGTGAAGTTGGACAGCACCAGCCACAGACTGCCGAGCAGGCCGAGAACCGCAAGGGCGGGGGCGATCCGGGTCGTCCACAGCTGTCCCTGCACCCGGTCGCGGTTGCGCAGGAAGAAGACCAGCACGGCGATCGACGTGGTGAGCATCAGCACGACCATGCCGACCGTCGCGACACCTGCCATCGACCCGAACACCCCGACCAACGGATCGATGCCGAGGATTGCCAGCACGGCGACGATGACGGCGGCGGTCACGGTCTGCACCACCGAGGAGAACGACGGTGCGTCATGATCGTCGTGCACCTTCGCCAACCGGGTGGGCAGCAGACCCTTGCCTGCCAGAACGAACTGGTAGCGGGCGATCACGTTGTGGAAGGACAGCACACAGGCGAACAAGCTGGTGAGCAGCAGGGCGTTCACGATGTCGCGCCCGACGGTACCCAGCATGTCGCCGGTGGTGTCCAGGAGCATATTCCCTTCCCCGGCCAGGGTTTTCTGCGCGACGTCGGTCACCTGGTCCGGGCCGATGGCCACGACGAACGCCCACACGGTGATGGCATAGAACGCGCCGATGATGATGACGGCCGCGTAGGTGGCGCGCGGGATGGTGCGCTCCGGGTCACGCGCCTCGTCGCGGAAGACCGCGGTGGCCTCGAAACCGATGAAACCGGTGAGGGCGAACAGGATCGCGATGCCGATGGTGCCGTGGGTGAACGTGGTGGGGTCGAACGAGGTGAAGGTGATGCCGGCGGGTCCGGGCTTGGCGACCATCACGACGTCGAGCACGACGACGACGCCGATCTCGAGTGCGAGCGCCACGCCGAGGACCTTGGCGCTCAGTTCGATGTGCCGGTAGCCCAACACCGCGACGATCGCGAGGACTACGAAAGAATAGACAGGCCAGGGGATTACGGGCCCGTTGTAGTGGGCGACGGTGTCGGAGATGGCCCAGCCGATGTATCCGTAGATGCCGATCTGGATGGCCGTGTAGGCGATCAACGCCACGACGGCGATGCCCTTGCCCATCCGATCGCCGAGTCCGACTGTGACGTAGGAGAAGAAGGCGCCGGCCTCGGGGACGTGGGGCGTCATCGTCACGAAGCCGATGCTGAAGACCAGCAGCACGAGCGCGGCGATGACGAAGCCCATGGGGGCGCCCGCGCCGTTACCCAGTCCCATCGCCAGCGGCATGTTGCCGCCGATCACGGTCAGCGGGGCGGCCGCGGCGACGACCATGAACACGATGCCTACGGGACCGAGATGCCCGGTGAGGCGCCGACTTTCGGTGGTGGTCATGAGTTCTCCCGCATGGCAGACGTGAGCTGGGTGTGGTCGATGGCGTGCACGGTGTAGCCGCGGTGTCCGGTCACGGTCTCGGCGGCGACCATCGCATTGACGATGGCTTCCTCGGTGGCTTCGATCGTCAGATCGAACAGCAGATCCATCAACTGCGGACCCACCATCCGCAACGGAATCTCGGGCTGGATCAACGTGGCGTCCTCGGCGATCCCGTAAGGCGGGATGCCGCGGTTTCCGGTGGAGAACGCGAGCATCAGGTCACCGCTGTACTGTTCGCCGGTTCCACCCAGCCTGCCCACCGCCAGCGCCGATCGCTGCGCCAGTCGCTGGCACTGATGGGGCAGCAGCGGTGCGTTGGTGGCGACGATGACGATGATCGAACCCGACCCGGGTGCGTAGCCCGGCGGGTATGCGGGCAACGGGACATCCGGTTGGGTGATGGGCACTCCGTTGATCCGGAGTCGTTCGCGGCGGCCGTGATTGGCCTGCACCAGCACGCCGACGGTGTAGCCGAGTACCCGTGACGCGGTACCGGTGCCGCCCTTGAACTGATGGCAGATCATGCCGGTGCCGCCGCCGGTGTTGCCTTCGGCGACGGAGCCGTCGGACGCGGACTCCAGCGCCGCGCGGACGTGTTCGGGCCGGACGTGAAAACCGTTGATGTCGTTGAGGAAACCGTCATAGGTCTCACCCACGACGGGTAGCGACCAGTAGATCCCGTCGCCACGAACCCGCACCTGCTCGGCCACCAGCGCGTCACGGACCACCCCGACGCTGTGGGTGTTGGTCAGTCCGATGGCGGTGGTGAGTTCGCCGGATTCGCGGATCCATTCCAGTCCGGTGAGTTCGCCGCTGCCGTTGAGCACGTGCGAGCCGGCGAACACGGGTTCGGTCCAGATGTCGTCGTGCGGGACGACGACGGTGACACCGGTGTTGATCCCGTCGCCACGCAAGGTGGTCTGGCCGACGCGCACTCCGGGCACGTCGGTGATGGCGTTGTTGAGGCCGGTGGGATGTTCCCCGATGACCACGCCTAGGTCTCTGGCACGCATTGGTTGCACCCCATTCATCGTGAGTTATTTTCCTAATTGGAAAAGAACTATGCGCCGGAGCGACCCATCGCGCAACGGAACGGGCAAGATTGGTGCCATGGCCCGGCCGAACAAGCAGGTGGAACGGCGTCGCGACATCATGGATGCCGCGATCGCACTGATCGAGCGCCATGACCTGGCCACCCTCAAACTGGCCGATGTCGCCGAGGAACTGGGGCTGACCACCAACGCGGTGCGCTACTACTTCAAGGACATGACGCAGCTGCTCTCGGAGCTGGCGCTGCGCTCTGACGTGCGGTTCTACGACGAGCGGCTCGAGCTGCAGACCACGTCGAGCGACCCGCGCGAGCAGCTGGCGCTGACCATGGCCGCCGGTCTGCCCACCGGTCCCGACGACGCCGAGTGGCGCGCGATCTGGCGCGCCGTGCTGTCCGCCGGGTTCGAGCTGGACCAGCGCAGCGACGTACAGGGCATCTATCACCGGCAGGTCGATCTCTACACGGATCTGCTCGTGTCGGGGGAGCGGCGTGAGGCGTTCCGGCTGCAACAGCCGGCTCGCGATATCGCCATGACACTGATGTCCATGGAGGACTACTTCGGGTATCGCATCGTCGCGCGCGACCCGTTGCTCAGCCGCGCGGTGGCGCTGCGACTCATGCGGCAGTACGCGGAGCTCGCTGCGGGCGTGTCACTGCCCGATATGACCTAGGTTCCGTGGCGTTCTACAGCTGCATCGGTGCGGGCGAGGTCACCGTCGCGACGTAGATGTTGTCCCCGGGACGTGCCAGCACGAACGACAACGGCCGCCCATCGTGCAGATCCTGTGCGGTCTGCTGGTGGAACCCGACGGTCACGAAGCCGTTTCTGATGCGGGCGTTGGTGAGCTCGGCGTGCTCGGGATCGTCGTCGGGCCAGACCGCGCAGTGCAGGGTGCCCGAAGACACCTTGTGCCATTGGCCGTTCTGCTGTGACCGGATCCGGGCGGACACCCCTTCGACGGTGTAGGAGATCTCGTCGATGAGCACCCGCAGCCCGGAGCGCAACGTCAGCCCGCAGCCGAACACGGTTCGGGGTGTGTCGCATTCGGTGCTCTCCGGGAGCACCGAGGACGTCACCGCCACGTGGTGGTCCCGGCCGTTGATCTCCTCGATGTGGCGGTCGAATTCCTTGCCGTGCAACGGATCCCCGGCCAAACTCTCGTAAGCCAGATCGATGGTTCGGGTTTGCCCCGGATCGAGCTCGAGCCAGGCGTTGCCGAGATACACCCGGTACCACGGGGTGCTCTGCGTGACATCGAATTGGTATGTCGCCCTGCGCTCGAGCGTGTTGGTCGCCGTCGCGGCTGTGGCGTGGCGGTCCGACGGCGAGCCGTGCCCGACGGGGGCGGTGTCGAAATTGGACTGGGCCCAGTTGTCGAAGACGACGATTTCCTCGCTCTCTGGATGCGCCTCGTCGAAGTACTTCTTGATCTCGACGCGCACGCAGAAGTGCGTCGCCTCCACTCGGGTGTCGCCGACGGGCACCGAGGACTCCAAGGGCCAGGCGACCCGCACGGTCTTCTTGTCCTTCTTGGGTACCAAGAACGGCTCCGGCGGCACGAGTTCACGCCATTCTTCGGACCCGGTGAGGGTGAAAGGCAGCCACTTGACGGTGATCTCGGCTTTCGTCGCTTCCAGTGACCCGACGTTGTGCACGGTGACGTCGATGAAGTTCGTCGCACCCTTGACCACATTGGGGACGGCAGCACCCGCAGCACTGACGAGTTTGATGTCCTCGCTCTTGAGATTTCCGTTGCCGGGGGCGGGGTGCACCAACAACTGGGGTCGGTGGGCTTCGAGGTACTCGACCGTGACCTCGGCGGTGTCGTCCTCGAACGGCGGCGCGAGTCGGTTCAGCGTCAGCACGAAGTCGTGCATCCGCGCTGGGTTGGTGGTATCGCTGTCGCGGTAGTTCGTGTCGGCGAGGTGGAGGACGGGTCCGTCGCCGTCGACGTCCTCGGGGAGGCGCAGGATGGGCGGGCGCGCCGTTTCGCCACCGCGCCAACGCACGTCGGTACCGATGATGGCCTTGTCGTCGTCGGCGATCACGCTGGGCTTGAGGAGCTGGTCGCCGAGTTGACCGGGTTGGGTGCGACGGTATTCGAACAGGTAACTCCAGTCGTCGCTGATCGGTATCTCGATACCCGCCACGCGCCCGTCCGTCGGGCCGCCAGCTTCGACGGTTTCGATCGACTGCAACCGGACGGTGTCACCGGTGGGGTTGGCCGTGAAGTCGAAGCGGCGCAACCACGCCGGGTCGATCCAGCCCAAGGCCGTGCGGTTCGCCAGGCTGAAGTGCGGCAGATACTCGGAGCTGTGCATGAGGTCCATGCCGCCCACTTCGCGCGCCTCTACCTCAGCGGTGAAGTCGCCCCTGTTGTAGAGATCTTTCAAGCCCAGATTGTGTCCGAACTCGTGGCATAGGGTGCGGCTGACGTCGCCGATCGGCGCAGCGGCGGGATACACATCGGACATGAACGAGACCGGTCGCTCGAACTGGGTGAAGGTGGTCGGCTGGCCCGGGGGTGCCTCGGTCTTGCGCCACAGCTTGGTCGGATCAGCGTGACCCCATACGTATTTGGTCGGCAGATCGGGATTTCCGGCACCCATCGGAACGGGCCCGTCGGAACCCGAACGGATCACGAAGACGAACGAGTCGGCCAAGGCGATCGTGTTGACGCCCCCGGGCATATCGGCGAAGAACGTGCTGACRGCGCCCGCCATCTCCTTCTTGCCCTTGGGAGTGGACAGCCAGCCCGCGTCGGCACCACCGCGCTGCTTGAACGCATCGCCCCAACCCATCTCGACCTTGATCGGGCCGAATACTTTGTCGCCGACCAGCTTGACGGTCACGCCGCGGCCATTGGGATCGGGGACGAAGGCCGAAACCTCCTCGTAGTAGTGACGCAGCGAAGCGCCCCCGCCGATTGCGAGATCCTTCCATTGGTTGCGGGTGGCTTCCTCGTCGTCGTACTTGCGGTCGTTGAGAAACAGCAGCACAGTCAGCACACGCCATTCCCGCGGCGGCGGGAGAACACGGTAGCCCGCGATGCCGCCGGTTCCGCCCCAGTCCATCAGCGTGGCACCGACATCGCCGGTGACCGCGACCGGCGGCCCGGCAACATCGTCGGGCCACAGCGTCGTCACCCGGAAGCGCCGCACCGCCAGCAGGCTGCCGTCGGCCGTGTTGGTGGCTTCCACATGGAATTCGCCGCGCAGGTAGCCGGCCAGCAGCATCACCGATTCGGAGCCGTCGGGATTCGGCGGCTCGACGCCGAGCGAGATCGAGCCGGCGTCGAATCCTTCGCGCACCGAGTACGTGACGTCGCCGGGGGTGAGACCCAGCGTGGGCAGATCGACGAGCAGGCGCGCATACCCGGTGGCCACGAGCGGTGCCAGGGGAACCGTGATGGGCAGCTCGCCTTCCTCCAGGTCCCATTCCAGAGCGTGCAGATTCGAGCCGGCGGCGACCAGCACCAGCGATCCCCAGCGCGTCAGACCGGCAACGGGCACGGGGCCGGGTAGCGGTTCGGTCACCGATTCGGCGCCGTCCCAGAAGGTCAGTACGTCGGTGTCGGCGGCCGGGTCGAATCGCGTGGCGAACACCCCGAGGGCGCCCGCTGTGGGCGCGTAGGCGATGTGGTCGTAGTCCTCGGTGGTGACCCTGTCGACGGTGCCGTCGTCGAGGTTGACGGTCGTCAACGTCCGGCCGCTGCCGGCGACAGCCGAGAACACGAGCGCGGTGCGCCCGTCGGCGTCGACGTTCAGGGTGCGGGCGCCTTCGAGGTCTGCGGCGATGACCTCGATATCGCCGCTTTCCAGGTCGCAGCGCAGGAGCGCGGGCAAGGTCCCGTCGGGCTGGGAGTCGGAAAGGATCAGCAGTGCGTCGGCATCCGGATGTTCGTCGAGAGCCAGCACATAGCTGGGCAACTGCGCCAATACCCGGGCGTGGTCGCGGTCGGCGGTGTCCCGGCTGACCACCAGCACCGTGCCTTCCGACTCGCCGATGGCCAGGCGGATGCCGTCGGCCAGTTGGACGACGCCGACCGGCGTGAGGAAGCCGGTGCCGAGTTCGGCGACCGTTCCGTCGAACAATCGGATGGCAAGCAGGCGCCCGTCGGCGGTTGCTGCATAGACGCTGTTGCGTGACGCGACGAAGCGCACGCTGTCGGGCACGACGTCGGTTCCGGTTGGGATGGTTCTCAGGTACATGGCGCGTCCCCCCGATGGTGGCCTGTGGTTCGGCCAGTCAAACAGGGAGCATCCTGTCAAGCGACTGAAAGTGCTTTTGTTCTCCTGAAATTCGTACGGTCGAAGGACACCGGGAGCTGCACCGTTCTTTGCTGTGACACTCCGGCTGCTGGGGCTGACGGGCGAAATCACCGCCAGGGGCGTCAATTTCGCGCTTTCGCGGTGGGGGTGCGATCCCCCGGGATGCGAATCGCGGGTCCCGGCGACTCGCCAAATATCCAGTGAAGTAGTCATATTCGAGCCGGCATATCCGGCCTATGGAGCATCATGTTGTCCGGCAGCATGTTCGGTGATCCCGAAGTCGCTTCGGCAAACCCGCCGCCGGCGCCGGGCAAAGGGGCGCGCCAGGCCAGTGAGCGAAATGGTCGTCCATCCAGCGGCGGATATCGGCCAGAACACCGCCGGGGCGGGCCCGCGGGCGGCTGGCGGGGTCCGTGTTCGCACCCATCGCGGCGGCCGCCCCGTACCAGAACTGCACGGCGGCCAAGGCTGACGGCGCCTGCAACATTCCGTCCTCCTCGGACAAGTACCAGTCGAAGCTGGACCGCGATGGCGACGGCCTCGGCTGCGAGTGCTGATCCCGTGGGTACGGTGTCCTCGTGCACGACGACCCTGAACACGATGACGACCTGGCGGACCTGATTGCCGACGCCGAGGACGACGAGCAGTCCGAGAATGCGTCGATGCTCTCGATCCGCAATGCCGACGGGGACGAGGTCGTGAGCATCTTCGCGACCGCCGACGAATGGAACGTGCACCTGCAGCCCGGCGGGGCCATTCGCAACGCCTTCCTCGGGTCACGCGCGGATTCGCCCGTCTGGGTCAGCAGCGTGGACGGTGACATCGAGCGTGACGAGGACGGGACCTACGTCATCCGTCTCGGCTGAGGTTGTCGGACGTCCTTGGCAAGCTGACGCCCCATGAGTGACGTATCGGTGGCCTCGCGACGGTCGTTGGCCACTACCCGGACCGCCGCGGCGGTCATCACGGTCGGAATCGGCATCGCCAGCTTCGTACTGTCCTTCACGGCGCTGGCCGACCTCGCAGTCCGGGCCGGCATCTCCGAGCGGCTCGCGTGGCTGTGGCCACTCATCGTTGACGGCACCATCCTGCAGGCGACCATGGCCATCGTCGCGCTCGCGGGAGTCGAGGGGCAGCAGCGCAATCGGCGCTACTTCTGGATCGTCCTGGCGATCTCGGCTGCGGTGAGCGTGGTCGGGAACGGTTGGCATGCAGTGCTTCCCGGCTCGGCGCCCTTGAGTCCGTGGCTGGCGGCGGCGATCGCGGTGGTGGCGCCGGTGAGCCTGTTGGCGGCGACCCATGGGCTGAGTCTGCTGATCAGGGTGTCGGTGCCACGCCCGGCCGGCCCGGCCGTTTCAGCTGCACGGCCGGACGTGGCGCCGGTGGTCGTGGAACCAGTCGAGGTGGAATCCGCGCCTGTCATCGTGGACGAGGCGCACCAGCCGTGGATTGACGTCGCCGACGTGATCGTTGCCCGGGGCGGTCATGCCGACGTCGACACGGTGGCTGCCGCACTGCATCTGAGTTTCGAGCGCAACCTCAGCCCGAAGTCGATCGGTCGACAGTTGGGTGTGGAGCAGGATCTGATCTTGGACATCATCACCGTCGGTGACGAGCTGATCGGCTCGGGTGATGTGCGTGTGGAGCGGGTCGGGGTTTGACCCGGCGTGACGGAAACCGTTGCCCCACCGCGATGCTGGTGGGGCAACGGTGTCACTGAGTCAGCGCGCGACCAGTTCGTTGTTGCCGAGATCGATGGCCACCGGATCGGTCCAGGGGTCGCAATTCGATGCGAAAGGGAAGACTCTGCCGCACGACTGCATGCGGAAGTACGCAGTAACGGGACCGGGCGCGGGCCGAGTGCCGAACAAGTAGTGCGGTTTGTCGCCGTCCCGCTCCTTCTGGCCGGAGAAGACAGGTTCGCCGCCGCCCTGCCGTTGGCCGAAACCGATGTTGTAGTGCCCCACACCGCAGATCGGCGGCGCCGGATCGAAACCGGGGCACTTCGGAAGGACCACGGACACGTTGGCATTGCAGCTGTTGTAGGTCGCGGTCAGGTTGATGATGGGATTGGGGCCCGCGGCGCTGGTGAAGCACGCCGGCGGTCCGTTGCCGCCCGGCGTGCCCATGACTACCGACGCGGCCCACTTGCTGCCGATGATCCACACCGCGACGCCTATCTGCCTGATGTCGCAATTGCTGATCAGATCCCGTGTGGGATTGGCATTCCAAAAGTCAAGTGCGCCTTGCGGTGTCAGGCCCCTGGGGTTGAAGACGTTCATCTGACCCCAGGCCGTGGGGTTGAAGCCCTTGTCCTGCAGCAGGCCCAACGTGTTCGACGTCAGGTTGCCGTTGTTGCCCGCCAATGTCTGGGCGTTCTGCACGGCGACGTCCACGAGCGCCTGTTGTGCGGGCTCGTAGGGCGCACAACCGGCGGCCACGTGCTGCCGCTTGATGAGGTCCGCCAGGTCGCCTTGCGGACTGGCCGAGGCCAGCGGCGCGGCCATGATGGACGCGGCGACGACGCCGCCGACCGCGATGGCCGTCGCAATCGCCCGCCATCGCGTCATCGCCCGACGCCACAGCGTGGAATGGCCGCGGCGGTGTTCGTTGGTTGATTCGGTCATTGTGTTTGTGCTCCTTCGGAAGTCGGCCGTCTGCGCCGGAACGGGCGAGATGCGACTGTGGCGAACGTATGACCGAGGGCATGACCGCATCACGCGTAGTGGACTACCTGTCAATTGGCAGCTAATACGCGTTCGTGCAGGTAGTGCGGGGTGGGCGCGACGAGGCGCCTAGGGTGAAAGTTCTTGGTGCACTGAGTGATACGAGGGGGAGTGGACGTGCAATCAAGGGCATTGCCACCTGCGAGGCGCTAGCAGGTGGGTGTCTTCGGCAACGCCGCTTGTTCGTCGGATTTGCGATGTGGAGGGCCGGCGGTGTCGTCAGGCCGCCCGGGATGGAACTGCCCCGAGAATGTCCGAGACCGAGTCAGTCGCTCGCTCGCTCGATCCTGCGCCCCAAGTCGTCTAATTCATCGAGTACGAGGCTTGCTCCCCATATCTGGTCGCGCTTGCGGTCGGTCAGAGGGCGTAGGACGCCGGTTTCGTGCAGACGATTGATCGCGGTGAACACACTGCTTCGAGGTGCGTCGATCAGTGATGCGACGTCGTCGGACGAAACGATTGGCTGCGACGGCAATAGCGAAAGCAGTTTGTCGGTGGCGCTGCGACGCCTGATGGGTCCGACCTTGTTTCGCCACTCAACTGGGATCTCAGCCAATCGCTCCGCGGTAGTGCGCGATTCGGCGGCAGCGGTCTTCGACGACCGCGCGAACGTGACGATCAGGGGGCGTAAATCACCGGCGCGGTAGGCATCGAGCGCTCCGAAGTAGCGCTCGCGGTGAGCGACGAGCGCCGATGCCAGCGGGATAACGAGGCGCGTAGTCGCCCCCCGTCGCCGAAAGATGGTGTTGATGAGGGCTCGCCCTATGCGACCGTTGCCGTCGGTGAAGGGGTGGATCGATTCGAACTGGGCATGCGCGACGGCAGCCTGAATCAGGACGGGAAGGTCGGTTCGGTTCGCAAACTCCATGAGGTCGTCCATGTACGCCTGCACCGTGTCGGGCGGTGGCGGAACGTATAGCGCGTCTCGCGGTGAGTAGTCGCTGCCGCCGATCCAGTTCTGGACAGTTCTTATCCGACCAGCGTGCGGGCCTTCTGTCGGATCTTCTCTCATCAGCGCCTCGTGTGCCCGCAAGATCGCTGACATAGAGGTCTCCTAACTCGGACTAAGTGTAGTGTTAGTCCGAGTTAAGGCAATAAAAAGGACTTTAGTTAGCGCTAGTCCGGGTTGTAGGCGTAGTTGGTGTGCCGCGGAAGACCGGAATTGGACTGCCGTCCCTACCGATTCGACATCTTCGCTGGACTGGCATTGAAACAGTCTTGGGAGGCTGTGCCAGCGAGTCGGGGCTTTCGAATTGTGCTGTTGCAGTTAGTCGTGGAGCCGATGACGGGAATCGAACCCGCGTATTCAGCTTGAGAAGCCGTTTCCACGCCCGAACGGTTGAGCGAATACGCCGAGGTCGGAAGCCTGCGAGGCGACGCATAATTGCTGCCTACCAGCAGTTATTGGCCGATTCTGGCGGGATGAGGTCGGGACGCGGGCGGACTGATGTCGGGGTGCGGTTGGGCTGCGTCGGCGGGACCGTTAAGGGGCCGAAACACGGCTGGGTCTGCCGCAGGCCGGGACATCTCAGTCTTTGGTGTGACGGTCGGCTACGGTGCTTTCCAATCAGACCGGCAGGGGGCCGCATTGGAGAGTCCACATGTATGGGGTTGGGATCCCGCAACGCTCGAAGCCTGGGCGACCGCAGTGGGTGCAGGGTTCGCCATCGTCGCCGCTGTCTTCGCCGGGCTTACTTGGCGCGGGTCCAGCTCCGAGGTCAATGCGCGAATGCGACCTTGGGTGGGCGTAGACGAATTCAAGTTCTTCCGCGGTAGCGACGGCAGACCTCTTCTATTTGTCCTTTTGAAGAACACCGGGACTTTGCCAGCACAGAAGGCCCTTCTTGAGCTCCGCATCGAGCCAGCCGAACCGAGGCCCGGGGAGCAGGCGAACCCCATTATTAACAAGAAGGACGAAGAAAAGGTGTTGGTGCCCCAAGAGGACGGCAACTACACGATTGGACTAGCGCAGTACGCCCAGCTAGAACCTTGGATTGCCGACAAGCGCGACTTGAAGGTCGAAGGCACGTTCACCTATGCACTTGAGAAAAAGAAGTTTAAGTCGAAATTTGTCGCGGACTTGCTCTTCAGTCGACCGGTACCTGCAGACAAGGAGGTCGACTGGCGTTGGCGTAATACGTCCGCGACCTAGCCGTACGGCTCAACCGGGGCGGGCGTCTCGAAGGACACCGTGGCAAGCGGCGTGGCAAACGCCCGCCCCCGGCTGAGGTCTAGGGCCGCCGTTGCCACACCCCGACACAGCCGGAGGGCTGCTGCCGCGTTCGCGGCGAGGGTCCGGTAGGTCCGGCGGTCGGCAGCGGCTAGCCGATGCGGTAGCCGGGGTGGCCGGGAGCGTCCCGGTCCCGTGCGCTTGGCCGGCCACGTCGCGGGGTCGTGCCGCGATACTTGCCGCCGTGCTCGGGTAGGGCGCATTCCTTGCCGCGTGGCACGAGCCCGGGACCAAAGCTGAACTCAGTGGGGCCATCGTTTGGGCCGGAGTCCTGGATGAATTTGACGTAGCCGTCCGGGGTGACGCCGGGTTCGTTGTTCGCCATCACATCCCCTTCACGAAGTCGAACGTCGGCGCGGTGTAGCTCGTTCTGTTGACGATCTGGCAGACGACCTACCGGCCGACCTCCGGTTCCACGCGCTACGCCACACGTACGCGAGTTTGTGCGCGGCCGGTGGTGTCGAAGTCCGCAAGGTCGCGAAGTTCATGGGCCACGCGAACACGACGCCGACCGAGCACATCTACACGCACCTGTTCGACACAGACGACCACACCGAGGACATGGCCGCGCTCGACGCCTTGGAACAGCCGAAGTTGTTGCGCGAGAACGTTGTGCCGCTGTGGGGTTGATGGCGCTAGCTTTGCAGTCGGAACCAGTCCTTTACGGCGAGCCTCAGACGAGCAACTTCATCTTCGGCTAGTGGCGAGCAGTGAGCGATTGGGCCACGAATGCTATTCAGCAGGGCCATAACCTTTTCGACCGCCTTCTGGCTGTTGAAGGTTTGGCCAAAGATTGACCAGTTGTGCTTGATGATCTGGCTCAACTCACCGAAGGTCGAGTAATCAAGGTACTCGTCTGACCGGGCTGTTAAACCCTGGTCAACTTCACGTTGGCGCCTGGTTTCACACTCGCTCTTGATGTTCGGCGGCACGTACTGATTTTGTGCGTCATCCCACCAGTTCTTGTCGACTGCTTCTAGTGCGTCGCTTATCTGGCGACGGATCGTGTTTTCGAGCGAGTAGAAGACTTCGTAGTGCGGAGCCATTTCTGCGGCTTGAGCGCGGATGGCAGATTCTATTTGCGGATAGTAGGACCCATCCTGGGCGATCGTGGCAACGTGGCCTCGGCCGAGGTCCAACCCCAGGTTCTTCTCGACTTTGTCGAGGTCGTGTTCCAAGAGTTGGTTGGACACACCGAAGAGTTTGATCTGCTCGTCGTTATTCATAACAGGTGCTCTTTAAGACTCTTGAAGATGGCGTTGAAGACTGAGATGTCCGAAGTGGCGGGAAGGTTGAGATTGATCGTGTAACCGAGGTTGATGCCAGTCGACTGATGAGACAGATTCGGTCCGCCTGCGTTTCCGCCTGTACCACCTGTACCACTCTCCGCGGGTTCGTCTTTGACTGGGGACAGCTGAGCGTCAAAATCGGCGAACGCTTTGAGGGCTTTGAATGATCCGACTGCGCTCTTCACGTTCGACGAGCTCTTGTCCCACCCCATCACCTGAACAATGACCGCGGCAAGACCTTTGTCATCGAGTTCGTGAGCGTATTCGTTAATCTGGTAGAGCGCGTCGTAGCCGATCTTGAGTGCTTTGGCCGCTGCGGCACCCGACTGATCGTCGTTGCGAAATTGTGTGTAGAGCTCCGTTGGAGACCCATCGCTATTCAGGAACCCCGTTCGCTTCAGGAACGGGATCACAGGCTTCGGCGTACCGCCGGGCAGGCCAAGCTTCGTGGCCAGGAAGTCTTGTGTGAAGCGATCGGGCGTCGCCGCATTCTTGATCTTCTCCAGTGTGCGCGTGATAGACCCATAACCCGCCATGTAGGGAATTGATGTGTCCGTCGCCATGTCGCCCCCAGTTTTCCTTTTGGTGTTTTAAACATAGGGCAGGGGGCAGATAGTTAGCGGAGTCGGGCTGCCGTGTCCGCACTCGGGTACGCGCACCAAGAGCGAGCTGGCCACGAAGCGAATATGCCCTCGTAGGCGTGGAGCAGATGACGAGAATCAAACCCGCGAATTCAGCGTGCGACGCGCTGCCGATCCTGGTTTCACGGGACCACATGGACGCTGACGCCGAATTGTTCACCGCACATGAACGTACCGGTGGCAGTGTTGATAAGTTTCAACGTCTCGCCCGCAGATAGGCCGTAGCCGTCGCGCATCTGGTAGACGATGTATTCGCCTTCTTCGTCGGATACTCCGGTAGTACCGCCGCCGCCGAGACCGGGCAAGGTGTCGTTCTGTGCCTTAAGGACGAGATTGCACACCTTCTCTGGAGCGCCACCAGCGCCAGGGACGCGGCAATTGCCGTTCAGGTTGCTCCATTGGCCGCCTGCCGCCGCGCAGTCGGAGTACTTGTCGGCATGCGCTGTGGGCGTCAGGGCGATTGTCGTGGCGACGAGGTTCAGGCCTATTCCAACGCACAGCGCTGGCGCCGCAATCGTCCTTCGGGTCCAGGCAGATGTCGCTGCAATTCCCATCAATCTCTCCTGTGCATTCACTGGCAGGAAGCCTAGCTGGCCGCGAATCGCGTGTGCAGAGGATCGCGCGGGTCCAGCTAGTCCCCGCGTACCAACAAGAGACGAATAAGGGCGCTTAACTCGCGCCCACGCCGTAAAGCGCCCTCTACCAGGGCTTTCGTGGAGCCGATGACGGGAATCGAACCCGCGTATTCAGCTTGGGAAGCTGATGTTCTGCCATTGAACTACATCGGCGTACCAGCGGTGCTGGTGAACAGGAAGGTTAGCACCGGCGGAACCGGGCGCCGCACTCGACGCCCGGTGTGCTGGCGGTTTCCGACGTTTGGGTCGTTGAAAAGCACCAGCGACGACCCAAACGTCGGAAACGAGGAAGTCAGGCGGCTGCCGGGGCGTCCTCCTTGGCGGGCTCGGTCTTGGTATCGACGCCGCCCGGCGTGGTCGTGTCGGTGGTCGTCGCCGTGGTGGTGGTGCCCGGGGTGCCGGTCGTCGGCGTGCTCGTCGAACCCGTGGTGCCGGTCGATGCCGGGTTGTCCTTGTCCTCGACCTTCGATCCCGGCTCGAACTTGTTGCCGGTCTTGGTGACGTCCTGCGTGGGCTCCGGCGCGGTTGAGGAAGGCGTCGCCTTGACCGTAGGAGTCGGGGTGGCGGAAGGAGTGGCCGTTGCAGAAGGAGTGGCCGTGGCGGTCGCCGTCGACACCGTGCCCGAGACGGTGCCGGTCACCTCGGTGCCCTTGTCCTGAACGACGTCGTCCTCGACGGGCGTCGTCTCGGTGCCCGTCTTCAACGTGACGATGGTGTCGGCGGTCTTCGGCAACGCGGTCACCGACAGCGCACTCGCCCCCGCCAATCCCGGAACACCCGAGGGCTCGGCCTTCAGCGCTTCGGCCAACGTCTGTTGGAAGAACACGACACCGTCGGTGATCTTGCCGGCACCCTCGGCGAGACCCTGTCCGATCAACTTGACGCCACCGACCAGCGCATCGATCACATTGCCGATGTTGATGGGCAGCAAGGAATCGACGAGATTCTGACCGGCGACGATCACCGACCGCGCGAAGTCGTCGAAGCCGGCGAACAAGGCGGTACCCAAACCGACAAAAGCGATCGGCCACGCCGCGGCGAGGGCTTCGTCGACGGCCAGGGTGCGCTGATTGCGGGCGATGCGCGAGGCCAGCAGCGGCCCGCCGACCAGCGTCAGTGTCGTGACGAGGCCCTTCTCGATGGTTGTCAGCGCCCCGAGCAGGTCCCCGTCGAGTACCTGCCTGGTGACGGTGACGATCGCCTCGGGCAGTGCGCGCAAGCTCGTGCCGAGCCCGTCGCCGGCCTTGGCCCATCCCACGCCGAACGTCGCGAGATCGGTGATCTGATTCTTGATGTACTGCTTCAGGACCGGCAGTTCCAGGATCTCCAGGATGGAGGCCGTCAGCTGGAACTCCGGCATCTGCAGGCTGTGCACGACGGGCGGGGCGACGGCGGACAAGGCCGGCGGCGGGGCCACGACGGGCGTGAAAGCAACGGCTCCAGCGGCCACGGCGACCGCCATGGGAAGGCTGAAACGGGCTGCGAATGTTTGCATGTGGAAGCTCCTTGGCTGGTAGGAACTGCGTGATGAGTTAAACGCTAGCGTCAATTCTGTGTGGCGGCCTGCACATCTGCCATGTCGGGCGGCCCGTCGGCAAGTCAGTCGGGTGACTAGGCTCATCGCGTGCTGCTCTCCGACCGCGATATCCGCGCCGAGATCTCCGCCGGCCGTCTGGCGCTCGACCCGTTCGACGACTCGCTGATCCAGCCGTCCAGCGTCGACGTCCGCCTCGACAACCTGTTCCGGGTGTTCAACAACACCCGCTACACCCACATCGACCCGGCGGAGCGCCAAGACGACCTGACCTCACTGGTCGAACCGAAGGAGGGGGAACCCTTCGTGCTGCACCCCGGCGAGTTCGTCCTGGGCGCGACGCTGGAGCGCTGCAGCCTGCCCGACGACCTGGCCGGGCGGTTGGAGGGCAAGTCATCGCTCGGGCGGCTGGGACTGCTGACGCACTCCACCGCGGGTTTCATCGACCCCGGCTTCACCGGCCACATCACCCTCGAGCTGTCGAATGTGGCCAATCTGCCGATCACCCTGTGGCCCGGAATGAAGATCGGCCAGCTCTGCCTGCTGCGGCTGACCAGTCCCGCCGAAAACCCCTACGGCAGCGCCGCGGCGGGCTCCAAATACCAAGGCCAGCGCGGCCCGACGCCCTCGAAGTCGTATCAGAACTTCCTCAAGTCATAGTTCCTGCACAGGACGCACTGGCAGGGTGTGGACCAGACGCCGCCGAGCTTTCGCGCCGGTACCCGAGTAGGGTCGCTTAAGTGGTCTAGCTAACGTCGTCGGTTGGTAACGACGGCACTGCCGTAGGCGATGAACTATCTAGTCGGCGCTCTGTGCCGCAGGGGTCAGGCGCGGCGACCTGGATAGCGCAGCAAATATTTTGGAGGGGTTAAGTGGACATCGTATTAGGTGTGTCTCTGACACCTACAACGGTGCGTATGGTGCTGGTAGAGGGTGACAAGGCCGACGGAGCCACCGTCGATCATGACGTCTTCCCGGTGTCGACATCGAGTGACTCAGCAACTCCCAGCGCGGCCGATCAAGTGGTCCAGGCGGTGCTCGGAACCCAGGAGAGCGCCGAGGCAGGCGGCCACCATCTCGCCCATGTCGGCGTCACGTGGACCGACCACACCGAAGCCGCCGTCCTGCGGGATGCGCTGGCCGCGCACGGCATCACCGACGTCATGCTGGTCTCCGAACTGCACGCCGCCAGTGCCTTGGCCAAGGCCGCGGGTGGCGCGGTCGGTTATCAATCGACCGCACTGCTCTTCCTGGACCGCGACTCCGCCACGCTGTCGGTGGTCAACGGGGACGACGGTTCCGTCGTCAAGGTCCTCACCCGCAGCCTGCACAGCACCGATGCCATGGCCGTGCTGGCCGAGATGGCCGCCGCGGTCGCCGGCAGGGAATCCGCCCCGCAGGGCATGTTCGTCGTCGGCTCCGGAGTCGACGTGTCCTCGGTGAAGGACCACCTCGAGCATCTCGTCGACATCCCGGTCAGCGCGCCGGAGGAATCCGAACTGGCATTGGCCCGCGGTGCCGCTCTGGCCGCTGCGAATGCCCCCACCTTCGAAGCATCGACCGTCGGGCTGGCGTACTCCCAGGATCCCGACGGCCCGACCGCCGGATCGGCGTACGCCGCCATGGCCGCCGCGGACACCCAGATGGCCATGCCGTCGGCGGACGTTCCGTTGTTCGCCGACGACGTCGACGCCGCATTCGCGGAGACGCCGGCTCCCGTCGAAGAAGGCCGCAAACCCTTCCTCCTCGTCGGTAGTGCGTTGACCTCCATCTTCGTCGTGGGCGTTGTGGCGCTTGCGGTTTCGTTGGCAGTGAGCATCCGGCCCACCGCCGATCAGCGTCCGTCACCCGCTCAGAACGCGGTGGCGCCCAGCGCCCCGGCCGTCGCACCGAAACCGGTGCCCGAGGCCGCCCCGGTGCAACCGGCGGCGCCGCCGCCGGCCCCGCCGGCCGAGACGATCAAGGCTCCGATCCAGGTCGTGCAGCAGGTGCCGCAACCGCGCCAGGTCTACGTCGAGCAGGCACCGGCACCTGCGGCCCCGCCGCCCGTGCCCGAGGCGCCGGCACCCGTCCCGGTGCCGGTGGTCGCGCCGCCCGTCGAGGTACCCCCGCCGGCGGTCCAGTGGCCGCATCCGGTGATCCGCATGCCGTGGGATCCCCCCAAACGGCAGCAGTACCCCGACCCCGACGACTACCCGAACCAGTACCCGGGCGGTTACCCCGGCCAGTACCCGGGCGGGTCCAACGGCGGCTACCCGGGCCAGTACCCCGGCAGCTCCAACGGTGGTTACCCCGGTTCCGGCAACCCGGGGAACAACGGCGGGTACCCGGGCCAGTACCCCGGCAATTCCAACGGCGGCTATCCGGGTTCGGGTAACCAGGGCGGCTACGGAAACGGCAATGGGAACGGAAATGGAAACGGGAACGGCCGAGGTGACCGCGGCGACGACGGTCCCAAGAAGAGCGGTCCCTGCTTCCTGATCTTCTGCGCTCCGCACTGACCGTCGTAAGCTCGCACCCATGCGGCAACGGATTCGTTGGCTGGCTCTGCACGGGGTGGTACGCGGGCTCTCCGCGGTGGCGGCGCGGCGGGGTGATCCTCAGGGGCGACTGATCGCCGACCCGCGGGCCCGCTCCGATCCGGGTGCCTTCGCCGATGAGATGCGTGCACTGGGGCGGGTGGTCCGGGGGCGAGCGGTTCTGCTGACGTTCGACCACGGCGTCGCGCACGAGGTGCTGCGCTCCGAGGATTGGCGGGTCAGCTCGCTGGGCATCAACCTGCCCAAGCCGCTGCGCTGGATCGTCGAGCACACCTCCGATGACCTGCTGCACCCCATCGAGCCGCCGTCGCTGCTGTCCATCGAACCGCCCGAACACACCCGGATGCGCAAGCTCGTCTCGTCGGTGTTCACCACCCGCGCCGTCGCGCGGCTGCGTGAGCGGGTGCAGGAGCGTGCCGATCAACTGCTCGATGAACTCGGCGGCGACACGATCAACGTGGTCGACCGGTACTGCGCCCAGCTGCCCGTCGCCGTCATCGGTGACATCCTCGGCGTTCCCGAGCCGGACCGGCCCAACATCCTGCGGTTCGGCGAGCTGGCCGCGCCCAGTCTCGACATCGGCTTGACCTGGGCGCAGTCCCAACAGGTCGACGAGGGCATCGCCGGGTTCGACGCCTGGCTGGGTGGGCACCTGCAGGAGTTGCGCCGCAACCCCGGTGAGGATCTGCTGAGCCAGATCATCGCGGCGTCCGACGGCGGTGCGGCCGGCGAGCCGCTGACCGAACGCGAACTCAAGGCCCTGGCCGGACTGGTGCTGGCTGCCGGTTTCGAGACCACCGTGAACCTGCTGGGCAACGGCATCCGGATGCTGCTCGATCACCCCGAACATCTGGACACCCTGGCCGCGCGGCCCGAGTTGTGGCCGAATGCCGTCGAGGAGATCCTGCGCCTCGATTCGCCGGTGCAGATGAGCGCGCGGCTCGCCGGTCGCGATGTCGAGCTGGCCGGCACGGCGGTGCGGCGCGGCGAGCTGATCATCATTCATCTGGCCGGCGCCAACCGGGACCCCGAGGTGTTCCCCGATCCGCATCGCTTCGACATCGAACGGGAGAACGCCGGGCGGCATCTGTCGTTCTCCGGTGGGAGGCACTTCTGCCTGGGCGCCGCACTCGCGCGCGCCGAGGGTGAGGTGGGCTTGCAGACGTTCTTCGCGCGCTATCCCGACGCCCGGCTGGCCGGCACCGGAGTCCGGCGCGACACCCGGGTACTGCGCGGGTGGGCGACCCTGCCGATCGCCCTCGGTGAAGCCCGTCCCGCGCTACGGTCATAAGCGTGGACTTCCGGGCCGCCCTGCTCGAGCAGACCAAGATCTTCGGCCACGTGATCCGTCAGGCGGATCCGTCGACGCCCGTACCCACCTGCCCGGACTGGACGCTGAACCAGCTGTTCCGTCATGTCGGGCGTGGAAACCGTTGGTGCGCACAGATAATCAGCGACCGGCTGAGCGAGGGGCTGGACCCGCGTGATGTCCGTGACGGTAAACCGCCCGAGGACCCCGACGCCGCCGTCGACTGGCTGAACGCGGGGGCACAGCTGGTTCTCGACGCCGTCGACCACGTGGGCCCGCAGCGGGTGTGGACCTTCATCGGACCGCGCCCGGCCGGCTGGTGGGTGCGCCGCCGCCTGCACGAACTGACCGTCCACCGCGCCGACGCCGATCTTGCCCTCGGCAAGGAATACGCGCTGTCCGCGGAGCTGGCGGCGGACGGGGTCAGCGAGTGGATCGAGCTGGCCACCGCGACCGGGCTCGGGCTCGCGCCCGGGCAACGGCTGCACCTGCACGCCACCGACGACGGGCTGGGTCCGACGGGGGAGTGGCTGGTGGTCAACGACGAAGACGGCCTGGCGTGGTCGCACGCCCACGCCAAAGGCGACGTCGCGGTCCGGGGGCCGGCGCGCAACCTGCTGCTGGCCATCACCCGCCGCCGCGCCGACGGTGTCGAACTCCTCGGTGACACCGCCGTATGGGATGACTGGCTGGCCAACACGCCGTTCTAAGGTTGGCTGTATGAGTACTTCGGAGATCGCCACGGTCCTCGCCTGGCATGACGCCCTGAACGCCCGGGAGTTCGGCACGCTGGACCAGTTGTGCAGCGACGACATCGAGTTCGGCGACGGCGACGGCGCCGCGCAGGGCCGCACCGCATTGCGGGACTGGGCGCAGGGCCTGGGCGACACGGTGACCGTGGGCCGGATGTACGTGCACGACGGGGTCGTGGTGGCCGAGCAGACCGTGACCGGTGATGACGGCGCGGACGCCGACACCTTCGGCTCGGCGTTCCGGGTGGTGCACGACCACATCACGTCGGTGTTCCGGCACGCCAGCCTGGATGAGGCGCTCGCGGCGACGGAGCTGTCGGAAGACGATCTGGTCTGACGGTCAGCGCGGCAGTCGTGCCGAATGCCGATTCGGAATCAGCTGCATCGCTTCATCGAGAGTGCTCCCCTCATGCCAGGGGACGACCTCGACACCGATGGTCCGCATGTCGCGGTACATGAAAGACCGCTCCAGTGACCATATTCGGGTAACCAGCGGATCCAGTTCGTCGGCGGCGGGTGAGCCGCGCAGAACATCGACGGCGACGACGGCGTGCCCATGCTTGCGCAAGTCGACAAGTGCCAATGCGAAGTGCGTGTTCAGCAGCGTCGAGAAGCCGATGACGATGGCGCCTGGCGGCACCGCCGGCCGTGGCGCCAACGAACCGACCGACGAGTGGAACCCCGAACCGGCGCCCAGCGTCGCGTCGAGCACCCGATAGAACTGCCGGCGCCCACTGTCGGGCTGCAACCATCGTGGCTGCCGACCACCGAGCGCGACGATGCCGGCCCGGTCTCCCCTTCTGAGCGCGGTTTGCACCACCTGCATGGCCCCGCGGACGGTACGTTCCGTCGCCTCGGTCGCCGGGCCGGGTGGCTGCGGATAGGTGTCGATGACGACGACCACGTCGGCGGATTGCTCGCCCAGCCGCTGGGTGATGTGCAAGGCGCGGCGGCGGGCGCTCACCGGCCAGTTCACCGCGCGCAGCGGATCTCCGGGCATGTAGGCACGAATGTCGGCGTACTCGGCGCCCGAACCCACTCGGCGCCCGACGTGAGATCCCAGGCGGTCGGGTAGTTCGGTGCGGGGGATGGCCGTCGACCGCGCGGGTGCCACCGGGAAGACGTACAACTCGACTGCATGGAGTGTCGCGCTGCCGGCCAACAGGCCGCCGCGTGCGCGGGTCCGCAGATGGGCCAGCACGGGGTAGCGGCCCCAGCGCTGGGCGGTGCATTCCACGACCAGACGGTCCGGCTCCTCCTCGACGACGTGCACATCCATCCCGGCGACCGCCGATACAGTCAGTTGGACGGCGCCGGTCGAGCCCGATTCGGTCCACACCGTCAGCCGGATTCGCTCACCTTCGAAGAAGCCGCCGGATTCGGCGTCTACGCAGACCTGCACCGGTGGGGCGGAGAAACGCCAACCGGCCAGGGCGAGCGCCGCCGCCGCCGGTATTGCCAGGGCGATCGGCTCCCATCGAGACAAGGCAAGGCCGAGGCTGACGGCGAGCACGCTGCAGACAGCCAGGATGATCGTCAGAGGTGCTGCGCCCCAGCTGAATTCGGCGCCGGTGCGACGTGTCTCGGTGGGCTCGTCCATCGGGTCACCGGCCGTCGGGTGCCGGGACCCGGCGCAGCAACTCCTCGACGACATGCGACGGGCGCACCTGCCGGACCCACATTTCTGCTTTCAACGTGATGCGGTGGGCGATGGCCGCCACTGCGAGGGCCTGCACGTCATCGATCAACACCTGTTCGCGTCCCTGCAGGAGCGCCCGTGCACGTGCCAGTTGCACCAGATCCAATTCGGCCCGGGGGCTGGCACCGACGGCGACCTGCGGATGGGCCCGACTGGCCGCCGCCAGCGACACGACGTAGCGCAGGACATCCTCGTGCACATCCACCTGCTCGACGGATTCCCGCATGGCCACGAGCTCGTCTGCGGTGATGACGGGCTTGACCGTGGGCGGCGCCGATCCGCGGTCCAGCCGCCGGCGCAGCATCGCGACCTCGTCGCCGGGCGAAAGATATTGCAGCTCAAGGCAGATGGTGAAGCGGTCGAGCTGAGCCTCGGGCAGTGGGTACGTGCCTTCGTATTCGATCGGGTTGTCGGTGGCCAACACCATGAACGGCGACGGGAGCGGGTAGGTGTGACCGTCGATGCTGACCTGGCTTTCGGCCATCGCCTCAAGCAGCGCCGCTTGGGTTTTCGGGGGAGTGCGATTGATCTCGTCAGCCAGCAGCAGGTGCGTGAAGATCGGCCCGGCGCGGAAGTCGAAACGTCCCGACTGCATGTCGTAGATCGTCGAGCCGAGTAGATCCGCCGGCAGTAGGTCCGGCGTGAACTGCACCCGTTTGAAGTCCAAACCCAGTGCGGACGCGAAAGACCGGGCGATGAGCGTCTTGCCCAGGCCCGGCAGATCCTCGATGAGGATGTGCCCGCGGGCCAAGATGGCGGTGAGGATGAGCGTGAGCGCGATCCGTTTGCCGACGACGACGCCCTCGATCTCGTCGAGAACTGCCGCACACCGCGCAGCGGTCGTCGTGGTCTTCAAGGTCATACCTGCTCCAGGCGTTCGAGGATCTCTTCCAAGGTGTGACGGCCGGGGCCCTGTTTCGGGGAGCCTCCCCGGACGACGTTGTCCGGATCGACCCATTGCCACAAGTCGCCGAACAACATCAGTCCGCTGGCCTTGAATGCCGCCGGATCGGAGGTGCGGCGTTGATTGGCCTTGGTGGCCACCTCGAAGTGGCGGGCGAGAACCGGGCGTACCCGGCGATCCCAGTCAGATCGTGTCGTGCCGGACCAGTGCACGAATGCCTCGGTTCGGGACATCCAGCGCTGCAACGGTTCCCCTGCGTCGTCGTCGACCAGACCTTCGGGCGCTGGGGAATTCGGCGTCACCCCGAGGCAGGTGCACAACGCGAGAAGCACGAGGGTGACCACCACAGCGGCCACGCGGTGATCGACCAGGGACAGCAGCATCAGGGGAGCACCGGCGGCGGCAAGCCCGCCCGGTGGCACGGGGCGTTTGGTGATGCGTGCCGCCAGCGCGCGCACGAAGACGGCCGACGCGGCGACGATGATCGCCGCGGCCAGCCAGCCCGGTATCGGAATGTGGACACGCAGCAGCACCACCGCGCACACAGCCACGAACGCGGTGACGACTACCGCGCTGAACACGGTGCGATCGTCCGGCAAAGCCACGCCCACCCCCTGGCGTTCGGATCGTGGGCCAACTGTACCTACGCAGCCTGGGGGCGGACCGTCATTCGGTATGGCGGCCGACCGTGGGCGCCGCCGGACCCGGGGTTGCCAGCACCGCCGCGATCGCCGTCGTCAGCGGCACGGACAGCGCCAGCGCGATGCCGCCCACCGCCGACCGCGCGATCTCGATGGCCACGCTCTCACTGGTCAGTACATCGCCCAGCGACCGGTTGGCGACGCTGAACAGCAGCAGCAGGGGCAGCGCGCTGCCGGCGTAGGCCAGCACCAGGGTGTAGACGGTGCTGGCGATGTGGTCGCGGCCCACCCGCATGGCGCCGGCGAAGATGGCCCGCCGCGACGTCGCGTGCTCGGCCAGTTCGAAGGCCGTCGACGCCTGCGTGACGGTGACGTCATTGAGCACACCGAGTGAGCCGATGACGAACCCGGCGAGCAGCAGGCCGGTGATCGACACGTGTCCCAGGTATGCCGCGACCTCGTTGTTCTGGTCCTCCGAAAGCCCCGTCAATTGAGCCAGTTCGATTGCACCCCACGACAACACCGCCGCCAGCAGAAGTGCGGTCAAGGTGCCCAGCAGCGCCGCACTGGTGCGCAGGCTGACACCGTGCGCCAGATAGATGACGGCATACAGAATGGCCGAGGACGCGACCAGGGCGACGGGCACGGCCGGGGCGCCGTCGCGCAGGGCGGGCAGCAGGAACACCACCAGCACGGCGAACGCCACGACGATGCCGACCATGGCGCGCAACCCGCGCCAGCGCGCGACCGCGACCACCACGATGGCGAACGCGGCCGCCAGACCGACCAGCGCCCAGGTGCGCTCGAAATCGAAGAAGGCGTAGGTGGTCGAGCCGGCGCCGTCGACGACGCGGCTGAGCCGGACGTGATCGCCGGCGGCGAGCTGTGGTTGCCCGGGTCCGCCGCTGAACTCGAGCAGCGTGTTCGCGCCGGCGTTCGGCCCCGATCCGATGGACACCAGCGAGTGCACGCACTGGCCGCCGCCATCGGGGGCGTCCTGCGGGCTGCCGGTGAGGACGGCACCGGTGGAGGGACTGCCACAGTTGGCCATGCCGGTGGACAGCACCTGGCCGGACTCGGTGGTGACCGCGCCGCCGGACGAGTTCTGGAACGGCAGCGGGATGTCGACTTCCTGCTGGCTCGGCCACAACCACGCCGCCCCGATGACGGTGGCGATGCCGATGACCACCAGCAGGCCGACCACGATCCGCGCGGACATCGGACCCAGTGGTGAGGGGCCGTCCAGCGAGTGGGAATGTCCGTGCGAGTGGGTCACCTGCCCAAGGGTAGGCGGTCGGGCTGAGCCCTTACTGCCGGTAGCTGACCAGGAAGTTACCCAGCCGCTCGATGGCCCTGGACAGGTCGCGGGCCCACGGCAGCGTGACTATGCGCAGGTGATCCGGTGTGGGCCAGTTGAATCCGGTGCCCTGGGTGATCAGGATCTTCTCCTGCAGCAGCAGATCGAGCACCAGTTGTTCGTCGTCGTGGATGTCGTACACCTCGGGATCCAGCCGCGGGAACGCGTACAGCGCTCCGTCCGGTTTGACGCACGACACCCCGGGGATCTCGTTGAGCTTGGTCCAGGCGACGTCGCGTTGCTCGAGCAGGCGGCCGCCGGGCAGCACCAGGTCGTCGATGCTCTGATGACCGCCGAGGGCCACCTGAATGGCATGCTGCGCAGGCACATTCGGGCACAAGCGCATATTCGCCAGCAGGCTGATGCCCTCGATGAAACTGGTGGCGTGTTCCTTGGGGCCGGTGATGACCAACCAGCCCGAGCGGTACCCGGCCACCCGATACGCCTTGGACAAGCCGTTGAACGTCAGGCAGAGCAGGTCGGGCGCAATGGATGCCATGGCGATGTGCTTGGCGTCGTCGTAGAGGATCTTGTCGTAGATCTCGTCGGCCAGCAGCAGCAACTGGTGCTTACGCGCGAGATCGGCTATCTGGGTGAGGGTTTCGCGGGTGTACACCGCACCGGTGGGGTTGTTCGGGTTGATCACGACGATCGCCTTGGTGCGATCGGTGATCTTCGATTCCATGTCGGCGATGTCGGGATTCCAGCCCTGGGTCTCGTCGCACAGATAGTGCACCGGGGTGCCACCGGCCAGCGAGGTCGACGCTGTCCACAGCGGGTAGTCCGGCGCCGGGATGAGCACCTGATCGCCGTTGTCGAGGAGCGCCTGCAGCGTCATGGTGATGAGCTCGGAGACACCATTGCCCAGGAAGACGTCGTCGACGTCGAACTTGGGGAAGCCGTCGACCAGTTCGTAGCGGGTGAACACCGCACGCCGCGCACTGGGAATGCCCTTGGAGTCGGAGTAGCCCTGGGCATTGGGCAGGGCCTGGATCATGTCGCGCATGATCACGTCGGGTGCCTCGAAGCCGAACGGCGCCGGGTTGCCGATGTTGAGTTTGAGGATGCGGTGGCCTTCGGCCTCCAGCCGTGAGGCGTGCTCGTGTACCGGCCCGCGGATCTCGTAGAGGACGTCCTGCAGTTTGGTGGACTGCGCGAACGTACGCGGCCGCGGGTTCTGGCCGGTGTTCTGCCACGACAACTGATTGCTACTCACGCGGCTAATTCTCCCATGCGTCCGCAAACCGATTTTCCGGATGAAGGTTGCGGTTTGACGTCGACGTCGATATTCGGCGGTGCGCATCCACTGTTTTCTGGGGACACGGTGTTAGGTTCCTGAATCACTATGACGTCGATGACACGTTTGTTGGGCACCGCATTCGGCATTGCCGCTGTGGCGTCGCTCGGATTTGCTGCGTCGGCTCATGCCGATCCGCCGTTACTCAACGGCACCTACGCAGGCGGCGATGTGGGGAACGTCTGGACCATCGCCAGCACCTGCGGTCTGACCGGTTGTACCGGGACCGTCGCGAGCAACCAGGGCTGGACCAGCCCGATGCTATTTGCCGACGGCCGCTGGAGTTTCTCGGTCACCAAACCCGATGGCTACATTTGCGAGGACGGCAGCTATCAGCCGGCTGTCGTTTCCATGACGATTGATCCGGCGACGCTCGGCGGGGTCATTTCCGCGGATTCCAATGGCGCCTGCCCGGGCGGAATCATGAGCGCTACGCCGTTCCAATTACGTCAGGTTTAGCCGCGATTTGTGCACGTTTCGTAACGCCAGGCGTTACGAAACGTGCACAAATCGCTGAGATTTAGCGCTTGCCGGGACGGCGGGCACCCTTGGCGATGCCGAGACCCTTCACGGGAGCCTCGTCGCCCACCACGCGGTCGGCGCCACTGTCCGAACCATTGGACGACGCAGCCGCGGGGGCTTCGGCGACCGGCTCGGGCTCGGCGGCGGGCTCTTCAGCGGCCGGGGCCTCCGCCGCCGGCGCAGGAGCGGCCGGAGCGGCGGCCGGGGCCGCCTTCTTGGCACCGGGCCTGCGGGCGCCCGAAGCGATGCCGAGGCCGACGACGGGAGGCTCCGGCTTGGCGGGCTCAGCCGGTGCAGCAGGCGCTTCGGCCACCGGCTGCTCGGGGGCAGCGGCCGGAGTGGGCGCCGCGGCGGCGGGTGCGGCCTTCTTCGCGCCGGGACGCTTGGCGCCCGACGCCATGCCCAGGCCCTTCACCGGAGCCGCGGGTGCGGCCGGTTCAGTGGTTTCGGCGGCCGGAGCAGCTTCGGCGGCCGCGGGTGCGGCCTTCTTGGCACCGGGTCGCTTGGCGCCACCGGCCATGCCCAGGCCCTTGACGGGAGCGGCAGGAGCGGCGGCCTCGGCGGCCGGAGCCGCCTCGGCAGCGGCGGGTGCGGCCTTCTTGGCACCGGGTCGCTTGGCGCCACCGGCCATCCCCAGCCCCTTGGCCGGGGCAGCAGGAGCCGCGGCCTCAGCAGCCGGTGCGGCCGCCTTGGCGCCGGGACGCTTGGCCCCGCCGGCCATGCCCAGGCCGGTGACCGGCTTGGCGTCGGCGGCTTCCGCCGGCGCGGCTTCCGTTTCCTCGACCTCTTCCACGACCGGTGCGGCAGCTTCGGCTTCGGCCTCGGCGGCGGCACGGGCCTCGGCACGAGCCGCGGATGCCGCTGCGGCCGTGCCCTTCTCCGGCAGCGTGTAGAGGCTGGTGTCCAGCGAGTTCAGCAGCAGCTGCGCGACGTCGAGAACCTCGACCTTTTCGATGTCCCGGGTGGCGGCGACGTCGTCGACACCATCGGTGATCATCACGCGGCAGAACGGGCAACCGGTGGCGATCGCCGAGGCACCCGTGTCGATGGCCTCCTCGGTGCGCTCGGTGTTGACGCGCTTCCCGATGTGCTCTTCCATCCACATCCGGGCGCCACCGGCGCCACAGCACAGACCGCGATCGGCGTGCCGGGGCATCTCGGTGAGCTTCGCGCCGGCGGCGCCGACCAGCTCACGCGGGGCCTCGTACTCCTTGTTGTGCCGGCCCAGGAAGCACGGATCGTGATACGTGACTTCCTGATCCACCGAGGTCACCGGGATCAGCTTCTTGTCCCGGACCAGGCGGTTCAGCAACTGGGTGTGGTGCACCACGGTGTAATCCGAGCCGAGCTGCGGGTACTCGCGGTTGATCGTGTTGTAGCAGTGCGGGCAGGTGACGACGACCTTGCGGTTGGACGTCTCGACCCCTTCGAACAGCTCGTTGATGGTCTCGACGTTCTGCGCCGCCAACTGCTGGAACAGGAACTCGTTGCCGGCGCGGCGGGCGGAGTCACCGGTGCAGGTCTCGCCGGTGCCCAGCACCAGGAACTTGACCCCGGCGGTGGAGAGCAGCTCGGCGACGGCCTTGGTGGTCTTCTTGGCGCGGTCTTCGTAGGCGCCGGCGCAGCCGACCCAGAACAGGTACTCGAAGCCCTCGAAGGAGTCCACGTCCTGGCCGTAGACCGGGACGTCGAATTCGACCTCGTCGATCCAGTTGGTCCGTTCCTTGGCGTTCTGGCCCCAGGGGTTGCCCTTGTTCTCCAGGTTCTTGAACAGCACGCCGAGCTCGCCGGGGAACTCGGACTCGACCATGACCTGGTAGCGGCGCATGTCGACGATGTGGTCGATGTGCTCGATGTCGACGGGGCACTGCTCGACGCAGGCACCGCAGTTGGTGCACGACCACAGCACGTCGGGATCGATGACGCCACCCTGCTCCAGGGTGCCGACCAGCGGTCGCAGGGCCTGATCCGCGCCGTGGCCCTCGATGCGCTCGTAGCCGGACTCCGGGACGTGATGCCCGTTGTCATGGTGCTCCAAGGAGGCGAAATCGACCGAGCCCTCCTCGGGCATCGTCTTGCCCTCGATCAGGTACGGCGCCTTCGCGAACATGTGGTCACGAAGGTTCATGATCACGAGCTTGGGAGACAACGGCTTACCGGTGTTCCAGGCCGGGCACTGCGACTGGCAGCGGCCACACTCGGTACACGTGGTGAAGTCGAGGTAGCCCTTCCAGGTGAAGTCCTCGATCTTGCCGCGGCCGAACACCGCGTCCTCGGCGGGATCATCGAAGTCGATCTTCTCGCCCTCGTACTCCATGGGCAGCAGCGGGCCCAGGCCGTCGGGCAGCCGCTTGAAGGTGACGTTGATCGGGGCGAGACCGATGTGCAGGTGCTTGGAGTGCAGCACGATCAGCAGGAACACCAGCATGACGCCGATGTGACCCATCAGGGCGATGGTCTCGATCCAGGCGTTGGCGGTGTGGCCGAGCGGGGCCAGCAGCGCGGCCATGCCGTCGGAGAAGAACGCGCCGAACTGGTACGGGAAGTCCTCACCGAGCACGTTGACCGCGGCGCCGCGGAAGATGGCGTAGGTCAGGATGACCAGGAAGATCATGAACAGGATCTCCCACGCGCCACCGGTGTGCGATCCGTAGAAACGCGACTCGCGACCGAGCTTCTTGGGCTCACGGGTGACGCGGATGATCGCGAAGACGATGATGCCGGCCAGCACGGCGAGGGCGAAGAAGTCCTGCAGGAAGCCCAGGATGGCCCAGCGGCCGACGATCGGGATGTGGAATTCGGGGTCGAACAGCACGCCGTAGGCCTCGACGTACACCGATCCGAGGACGAAGAAGCCCCACATGGTGAAGAAGTGCGCGATGCCGGGGATCGACCATTTCAGGAGCTTCGACTGGGCGAAGACTTCCTTGTTCTGGTTCAGGAAGCGCTTGAGCAGATCATCCTTGCGGCCGCGCTCGTCACCGAGCTTCTGCCCCGAGTTGATCAGCTTGACCAGCCACAGCACCCGCTTGGCGGCGAACACCAAAACGATCGCGGTCATCAACAAACCAAGGATCAACCGGCCAGTCGTGAGCATGTGCTCCAGGCTGTCTTCCACCGCGCGCCTCCCGTAATTTAAGTTACCCGCCGGTAACTTAAGGTGTGTTACTCGCCAGTAACTTAGGCTAGATGCCTGCTCATAGTTGCATCCGGCCGGGAAGCACCGCTAGCAAGGCTGACCTAACTCACCATTTGTCACCCCGCGGAAGCCGATCCGCCGGTACCGGAAAAGACTTGCTGACACTGGGCGATGGCTGTGTAACGACGCGGCCGGCCGGACTTCGGCAAACCGAGATGTGGTGGTCGCCACAGTCACATCACCCGGCTGGCTCAGGCCGGGGAACCCACCAGCGCCCGCAACATGGACAGCATCTCCGACCGCGATTCGGCGCCCAACCGGCGGCGGATCCGCGCGACGTGATGCTCGACGGTCTTGGCGGAGATCAGCAGCTGATTGCCGATATCGCGATAGGGCATGCCCTGCAGGACCAGCTCGGCGACCTCCCGTTCCCGGTCGGACAGGCGGGTCCAGGTCGGCATCGACGACGCCGGCTCGGTCGCCGCCGGTGTCGCCTTGGGCGCGTCGTTTTCGGCGGTGTCAGAGGTGAGGATGTCGGACTTGAGGTCCCGGGCCAGTTGCAACATGGCGCCCGACACCTTGCCGTCCGGGGTGTGCAATGCCGCCTGGCTGGCCAGACGGGTGGCGTCCCAGGTCAGACCGAAGCGCGTCAGCCCCCGCGCCGCGGCCGTCACCTCGTCCGGATCGACCTGATGGGCCAGCACCCGCAACCAACTCCGGCCCGCGGTCGCCAGGCTGCGCGCGAACGGGCTGTCCCCGGCCGCGGCGGCCAGCGCCTGCCCGTGCGGTGCCACCGCTTCCGGCGCATTGGTCAGGATGCCGGCGTGCACCCCCGCCCAGTGCAGCGGCACCGACCACAGCGTCGGCGCACCGAGGGCACTCAGCAGCGCGAAGGCCTCGTCGAGGTGATGCTGCACCCGATCGAGCTGGCGCAGTCGGGCCGCGGCGACCCACAGTTCGCCCAGCGGCAGGGTGCAGTAGATGTCCAGGGAGTACTCGGCCAGCACATCCATGGCCGCGTACCAGTGCTTCTGCGTCGCGCCACCGTCGCCGCCCCGGCGCGCGATGGCCGTGCGCAGCGCCGCCGCCCACAGGGCGTCCCGGCGATGCAGCGATTCCGGCACCGCCGCTGCGTCCGCGCCCGCCGCGCTCAGTTGTCCGTCCTGCATGCGCACCCAGCCCAGCAGCAGTCGGTGCCGCGCGGCGGTGAAGCCATGGTCCTCGGCCGAGTCGGCGCCGACCGCACGACCGATGATGCTGCGCGCCCGGACCGCGTCACCCCCGTGGAGCGCGGCCAGGGTAACCAGCGCGGCGGGGCTGTCGGGCGCGACGCCGGCATCGGTGCGCTCGGCGGAGATCGATTGGCTCAGTCGACCGATCGCGGCGCCGAACGGCTGATCCAGGGTCTGCAACAGACCGTCGGCCAGGCTGCGGGCCGCCCGGGCCGTCGAGGTGGGCGGCCCGGCGTCCTTGACCGCCAGCGCCGCCCGGGCGCCCGCCGCGTCACCTGTCCCGATGGCCACGATCGCCGCGGCGGACCCGACGAACGCATCGGGGTAGGGCCCGAGCCAACCGAACAGGTCGGCGGCCTGCCGTGCGGCGCCGTCATGAAGGGCGATGCTCGCCGAGATCCGGACCGCAGCCGCTCGCTCGGCGGAGTCGGCCGAGCCGAGCAGGTCGTCGGCGAGCTGCGCCGCCGTCGCGCAGTCGCCCGTCATGGCCAGCGCATCGGCCAGCCCGGCGCTGTGCGCGCGGGGGCCGGCACCGGCGTCGGCGGCCGCCCGGTACAGCCGCGCGGCGCGCGCCGGTTGGGCGCGGTGCCGCGTCGCCAGGGTGATCAGGGCGTCGGCCAGCTGCGCGTCGCGCAACCCATGCTCGGCCATCCGAAGTGCGAGATCCGTTGACAGCGTGCCGATGTGATCCTGAGATCGCAGCAGTGCGAGCTCGGTGTCGTGGTGGCGGGCGGTCCCGAGGATCTCGGCGACTGCGCGGTGCAGGATGCCGAGGAACGGCCGGCGGTGGGCCGGGTCGATGAGACCGGTGGCGCGGACCCGGTCCATCAGATCCTGTGCGCCGTCCCCGTCGATGCGCAGTGCCGCGGCGATATCGTCGGCGCCCAGACCCGGGCTGAGCGAACAAAGCAACAGGGTGTCCAGCGCCGCGCGGTCCAGGCGGTGCAACCGCTCCACCAATGCCACCCGGGTGGCGGTGCCGATGACGGCAGCCGCGGATTCGCCGTCGGGCGTCGCGATCGCCTGCGCGGCCGGGCCCAGCAGGAACGGCAGTCCGGAGGTGGCCGCCTGCACGGTGCGGGCGAAATCGGCTGGGATGCCGGCGAATTCGGACGGTGTAAGCACGCCGAGGGTGACCACGGGATTCTCCCGGGCCAGCGCGGTGAACAGGGCGTTCAGCGGAGGGCGGTGGGCCAGCGGTTCAGCGGCCACCACCACGGTGAGCTCCGGTCGCGCGACCAGCGCGGTGAGCCGGCCCAGGGCGGCGTCGTCGAGTAGCTGTGCATCGTCGATAACGATTGCGGCACTGCTGATTTCAGAGTCGTCTAGGACCGACGACAGTACCGAACGGCCCGCGCTCCGCAGCGCGGTGCGCGCCGCGCTCACCAGGGTTGTCTTACCCGTGCCGATACCTCCGCAGACCAGCACCTTGGCCGGCTCGGTGGGCGCGTCGATCAGGGCAGCGAGCGCGTCGCCCGATCGTGTCCCCTCGCCCAGGCCTGCCATGGGCGAGCGCTATTCGCCGCCGGAGACGGGGACCGTCGTCTGCGGTGCCTGCGTCGGCTGCGGCTTCTCCGTGACCGCCGCTTGGGCCGTCGTCGTGACCGGGTCCGGCGGCTTGGTGGTCGTCGGGGGCTGCGTCGTGGTCGGCGGCTTCGTCGTGGTGGTCGTCGGGGGCTGGGTCGTCGTCGTCGTGGTCGGCGGCGTCGTGGTGGTTGTGGTGGTCGTTGTCGTGGTGGTCGTCGTTGTTGTCGTGGTGGTCGTCGTCGAACTGGTGGTCGACGGTGTCGTCGTCGTGGTGGTCTCCGGCGGCGGCGGAGGGGGGACCTCGGACGTGGTGATGATGCCGTCGGAACCGGTGACGGTGACCGTCTCGGTCGTCTGCGGGGCCGCGGTGCTCTCCCCGGGCTTGGTGGAGAAGCTGGTCGCCGTCTCGATCACGGTGCCGCCGGGACCACTGGTGCCGGTCAGCGTGACGGCAAGGCCACCCCCCGCGAGGAGCACCGCCGCGGCCGCCGCCCCGAAGAGCAGCGGTGGGCGCTTGTACCAAGGCAGCGCCGCCGCCTCTTCCGGCAGCTCGTCGTCCTGCGGGGTGAAAGCCACTTCGGGCCGGGCACTGCTGAAACCGGTGTCGTAGTCCGGGCCCTCGTAAGGCATCGGCTCGCCTGCCGGAGCGGGGTTGTCCTCCGACCATGCCAGCCCGGGGGCTGCTGTGGTCGGCGGTGCGGCTGGAGACTCTCCCGCCCAGCCCATCGTCGGGGCCAGTCCGGTGGCCGCAGGGTCGGCTTCGGCGGCCGGGGCCAAACCCGTTGCGGCTGCGGCATCGGAGGCCAGGCCGGCCACCAGCGCCGCGCCGACGGCCGTATTCACCTGTGCAAAGGGGGTGGTGATGACCGGTGCCTGCAACCGCTCCGACAGCCGCTGCGTCACCAGCGGAATGGCCGCGCCCCCACCGACGGTGGCGATGGCCGACACGCTGGAAACCGGAATGCCGTTGTGCTGCAACACTTCGCCGACGGCAGTGAGCAGCCCGCCCAGGGGGCCCTCGATCAGCTGGTCCAGCTCGGGGCGGGTGACGCGGATACCGGAGTTGAAGCCGGGCAGTTCGGCCTGTACCACCGTCGCGGTGTCGGCGGACAGCCGTTCCTTGGCGCGCCGGCACTCATCACGAAGCCTGCCGAGCGAACCCACCGCCGCCGTGCTGCCCGGGTCGGCGTTGTTGGCCTCGGCGATCCCGGCGATGACATGGTTGAGCAGCGCCTGATCGATCTGGTCGCCGGAGAAATCGGGATAGCGCTGCGTGGTGCCGATGGGTGCCAGATCGGCACCCGCGTCGGCGAGCGTGATGCTGGTGCCGCTGCCGCCCAGGTCGATCAGGGCGATGACGCCCTGCGCGGGCAACCCGGGCCCGCTGCGCAGACCGGCCAGCGCCGCGACCGAATCCGGCACGAGGGTCGCCGACGACAGGCCGGGTTTGGCGCGCAAAGCGACCTGCAGCGCGGACACCGCGGCCGGGCTCCAATGCGCAGGCGCGGCGATGGTGATGGGCCGGCCACCGCCGACGGAATGGGCCATCGCGTCCAGCGCCTCGGCGAGCACCTGATCGCCGCGGTGCGACGAGCCGTCGGAGGCAACCAGGGGAACGGGGTCGCCCACCCGGTCGACGAATCCACCGAGCACCAGACCGGGCTGCGTCAGATTGGGGTTCTCGCCCGGCACACCGACCTCGGGGGCGCGGTCGTCGAACAGAGTCAGCACCGCGCGCCGCACGACCGGTGGTCGGCCTTCGCGGGCCGCCACCAGATTGGTTGTCCCGATCGACAACCCGAGCGAGTCGCCCATGTGATCTCCTGTCGACAGCGTGACGCCCTCACCTTAGTGGTAGCCGGGACCGCTCGGCCGCAATCCCCCTAACGTGTCGAAACCCCTAACGGGGCATCCCCTATTGGGGCGGTCCGGAAGGTGGGTTCGGCRCCGATTTGTGGGTCTACGTGCGCCGATAGCATCGAAGCCAACCCACAGAAAGGACGGTGACACGATGGCGAACGAACTCTTGGACTTCGTGATGTCGCTGGTGCGTGACCCCGATGCCGCCGCCCGGTACGCCGCTGATCCCCACCAGGCGATCGCCGACGCCCACCTGTCCGACGTGACCACCGCGGACGTCGATCACCTGATCCCGGTGGTCAGCGAGTCACTCTCGTCGCCCGAGCCGTCCGGCGTCACCGATCTGGGATCGGTCGCCGGCCTTGACGGCGGCGACAACGTCTGGGCCAGTGGCGCAGCCACGGCGGCCTTCGATGCCTTCGGCGACTTCGGCGAGGTGAGCGATCACGTGCCGGTGGTGGTGACCGACGACCTGCATTCCGCCCTGAGCGACCTGCCCGGCGGCGTCGAGCACAGTGTCCCGACCGTCCTCGACGACTATTCGGTGGACGTTCCCACCTTTGCCGGGGAGCTGCACCCCATCGACGATGTCCCGGTCGTCGACACCGGGATGGACTCGCGCTGGGACCAGGGCGCCGACGGCGCTCACCACGCGCCGCTCGACGACGCAGGGTTCGACATCTTCGACTGAGAACCCCCGAAAAGCCCGCTCACCTGCAAGGTGGGCGGGCTTTTTAGTGCCGGGACACAGCCATCCCCCAGCATCCCCTAACCCCCTAATGGGGCCACCCCCTATATCCCTGATGGGGGATCTGAAGGCGGGGGTTTCGGCCCCGTTTCCGGCGGCGCGCGCAGTCCATAACGTTGTCTTCAGTTCGCCAGACCACAGACAAAGCCACTCAGAAAGGCACTCCAATGACCTCGATCATCGACTACATCCTCGACCTCTTCCGCAGCCCCGACATCGCGGCGGCCTTCGTGGCCGACCCCGACCAGGCCATGCGGGACGCCGGCCTGCCGAACGTCAGCGCCGCCCAGCTCGCGTCCGTCGCGGCCAGCGTCGCCCCGGCCGGCGTCGCACTCGGCAACGGCGACCCGGTGTACGGCCTGCAGAACGCGGTGTCGAGCTACCACAACTTCGCCTCGCCGTTCTCGCCGCAGACCTCCTACAGCTCGCAGCCGACCTTCGCGCCGCAGACCGACTTCGCCAGCCACAACAGCACCGATTTCGCCAGCCACAACAACGTGCCGCTGCTGAGCCCCAACCAGGACGCCGGCGCCAACGCCCAGCAGGGTGCGTTCAACCTCGGCTTCGGTGACGTCACCCTGTTCGGCAGCAAGACCACCACCACGACCACGACCACCGCCACCAACGGCGGCGTGGTGGTCGACGGTCACAACGACGGCACCGTCACCACCGGGCACGACAACACCATCGGCGACGACAACACCAACGTCCACGACGTGCTGGCCGGCAGCCACTCGCCGGTGATCGTCGGGACGGGCAACGGCGTGCACGACAGCTCACAGACCGCGGGCGGTGACGTCATCTCGCACAACAGCGGACCCGTCATCAAGGACGTCGACACCAGCGGCGGCAACGGCGGTGGCGCCAGCGCCGGCGGCGGCCTCCTGGGCGGCGGTCACGCCAACGGCGGCGACGGTGCCAGCGGTGGCAGCATCGTGATCAACGACAGCCACGGCTCCACCAACACCACCTCTGTCGGCGGCAACCAGACCACGGCCGGGCACGACCTGGGCAGCGGCAACACCAGCGTGGTGGACACCTCCAGCCACACCTCGACGAGCACCTCGGCGAGCGGGCTCGGCACGATCGACAACTCGGTGCATGCCGACAGCTCGGTCCACGAGGACAGCTCCGTGCACACCACGGTGACCGACGAGTCGGTGCACCAGGCCGGCGCCCTCAACACCTACGCGGACACCGACCTGCACAACACCACGAACATCGAGCCGCACACCGATTTCCACGCGTTCTGATCGACACCTGATCGGCGGGGACCGCAAGGTCCCCGCCGATCGGCGCGCATGGGAGTTTGATGATCAGGAGAGGACGAGATGACCCAACCGCATGACCGCAAAGTTCCGGTGATCGTCGAGCTCATCGACCACAGCTCCCGCATCGCCGGCGGGCACGACCGTGCCGACCTGGTGGAGCGGCTGCGTATCGCCAAGGAACGCATCTCCGACCCGCAGATCCGGGTGGTCATCGCCGGTCAGCTCAAGCAGGGCAAGAGCCAACTGCTCAACTCGCTGCTGAACATGCCGGTGGCGCGGGTCGGCGACGACGAGAGCACGGTGTTGGCCACCGTCGTCTACTACGCCGAGACCGCATCGGCCCGGCTGGCGCTCGCCCGGCCCGACGGCGAGCCGGAGTTCGTCGCCATCGACATGGCCGAACTGCGCAACGATCTGCGCTACGCCCCGGCCGCACAGGGCCGCGAAGTATTGCGCGTCGAGGTCGGGGTGCCCAGTCCGATGCTCAAGGGTGGTCTGACCTTCATCGACACCCCCGGCGTCGGCGGCCATGGTCAGCCGCATCTGTCGGCGACCCTGGGCCTGCTGCCCGAGGCGGACGCGCTGCTGATGATCAGCGACACCAGCCAGGAATTCACCGAACCCGAACTGACCTTCATCCGGCAGGCCGTCGAAATCTGCCCGCTGACTTCGATTCTCGCCACCAAGACCGACCTCTACCCGCATTGGCGGGAGATCGTCGCGGCCAACACCAACCATCTGCAACGCGCAGGCATCGACGCTGCGATCACACCCGTGAGCTCGGTCCTGCGCAGTCACGCCATCACGCTCAATGACAAGGAACTCAACGAGGAATCCAACTTCCCCGAGCTCGTCAAGTTCCTCAGTGACAAGGTGATGTCCCGCGAAACGGACCGGGTCCGCGACCACGTGATCAACGAGATCCGCGCCGCCGCAGAACATCTGGCATTGACGGCCGGCAGCGAACTGGAAGCGCTGAACGACCCCGACACCCGCGAGAAGCTCACGACCGAACTGGAGCGGCGCAAACAGGAAGCCCAGGACGCGCTGACGCAGACCGCGTTGTGGCAGCAGGTGCTCAACGACGGAATCGCCGACCTGACCGCCGACATCGATCACGATCTGCGGAACCGGTTCCGCCACATCACCGCCCATACCGAAGGGGTCATCGACTCCTGCGATCCCACCCAGCATTGGGCCGAGATCGGTACCGAGCTGGAGAACGCCATCGCCACCGCCGTCGGCGACAACTTCGTCTGGGCCTACCAGCGCGCCGAGGCGCTGGCGGCCGAGGTGGCCAGGACCTTCACCGAGGCCGGCCTCGATGCCATCGAGGCGCCGCATGTCAGCGCCCGGGAGATGGGCGCCGATCTCGGCGAGTTCAACGCGCTGGCCCGGTTGGCCGCCAAACCGATCAAGGCCGGGCACAAGGTCGTCACCGGGATGCGCGGCTCCTACGGAGGTGTGCTGATGTTCGGCATGCTGACCTCGTTCGCGGGCCTGGGCATGTTCAACCCGCTGTCACTGGGCGCCGGACTTCTGTTGGGGCGCAAGGCCTACAAGGAGGACATGGAGAACCGGATGCTGCGGGTGCGCAACGAGGCCAAGACCAATATGCGCCGGTTCATCGATGATGTGTCGTTCGTGGTCAACAAGGAATCCCGAGACCGGTTGCGCGCCATTCAGCGTCAGCTCCGTGACCACTACCGCGGCATCGCGAACCAGACGTCCCGTTCGCTCAACGAATCGCTGCAGGCCACCCTGGCGTCGGCCAAGCTGGAGGAGAACGAGCGCAACGCCCGCGTCAATGAGCTCGAGCGGGAACTCAACATCCTGCGCCAGGTCATCGACAACGCGGACAAATTGTCCGAATAAGCTTGACGCCCGTATGAGCACCAGCGACAACGTGCGCGCGATCCTCGGCGGCACCATCCAGGCGTATCAGGCCGATCCTGCGTACCGGGATCGGCCCGACGTGCACAACGAACTCCGGCGGATCGGCGCCCGGCTCAACGAGCCGATCCGGATCGCGCTGGCCGGCACCCTCAAAGCCGGCAAGTCCACTCTGGTCAACGCCTTGGTGGGGGAGGACATCGCCCCGACCGACGCCACCGAGGCCACCCGTCTGGTCACCCGGTTCCGGCACGGACCGACCCCGAAGGTCACGGCGAACCATCACGGCGGACGGCGCTCGAACGTGCCGATCGCCCGGGATCCGCGCGACAGGTGCCTGACGTTCAGCTTCGACGGCCTGGACGCCGGTGACGTCGAGGACCTGGACGTGCAGTGGCCGGCCGCCGAACTGATCGACACCACCATCATCGACACCCCCGGCACCTCGTCGTTGTCACGCGATGTGTCGGCACGCACGCTGCGGCTGCTGGTCCCCGAGGACGGTGTGCCCCGGGTGGACGCGGTGGTGTTCCTGCTGCGCACCTTGAACGCCGCCGATATCGCGCTGCTCAAACAGATCGGCGAGCTGGTCGGCGGCTCGGCGGGCGCCCTCGGGGTGATCGGGGTGGCGTCGCGCGCCGACGAGATCGGCGCCGGCCGCATCGATGCGATGCTGTCGGCCCGCGATGTCGCGACCCGCTTCACCGCCGAGATGGAGAAGACGGGGATCTGTCAGGCGGTGGTCCCGGTGTCGGGTCTGCTGGCGCTCACTGCACGCACCCTGCGGCAGAGCGAGTTCGTCGCACTGGAGAAGCTGGCCGGGGTCGAACCCGCCGAACTGAACAAGGCGATGCTCAGCGTGGACCGGTTCGTCCGCGAGGACAGCTCCTTACCGGTGGATGCCGCAACCAGGGCCGCGCTGTTGGACCGGTTCGGCATCTTCGGGATCCGGATCTCGATCGCGGTGCTGCGCGCCGGGATCAGCGATTCGGTGGCCTTGGCCGACGAGCTGCTGGAACGCAGCGGGTTGATCGCCCTGCGCGATGTCATCGACCAGCAGTTCGCGCAGCGCTCAGATCTGCTCAAGGCGCACACCGCGCTGCTGGCCCTGCGGCGGTTCGTGCAAGTCAACCCGATCTACGCGAGCAGGCAGATCCTGGCCGACATCGACCCGTTGCTGGCCGACGCGCACGCCTTCGAGGAGCTCCGGCTGCTGAGTCAATTGCGCTCCCGGCCAACCACTTTGAACGATGACGAGATGGCGTCGCTGCGCCGGGTGATCGGTGGGTCCGGCACCGACGCGGCCAGCCGGCTGGGCCTGCGGTCCGACGATCCCTACGACGGGCCGCGGGCGGCCTTCGCGGCGGCGCAGCGCTGGCGGCGCAGGGCCGATCATCCGCTCAATGATCCGTTCACCACCAGGGCGTGCCGGGCGGCCGTGCGCAGCGCCGAGGGGTTGGTGGCGGAGTACCACGCGCACGGCCGGTAGTAGCTAAGGCGACAGCGTCCTGGTCTCGTTGAACCGCGGTCGGCGGCGGGTGGTGGTGGTCTCGTCGTCCCGGGTTTCGGTCGTCGGCCGACGGGTCGTCGTGGTCGTCGAGGACGTGCTCGACGACGTCGTCGACGACGTGGTGGCATCGGGATCGTTGATGTCGGTGGTGGCGGGCGGCACGGTGCTGGTGATCGTCTCGGTGGTCGTCGTCGGCCCCGACGTCGAGCGATCCGAGAAGCTGGGCGTGACGAACTCCGTCGGCGCCTGCTGGGGCTGGTTGACCTGCCGCGTGACGAACAGGGCACCCCAGACGATCAGCGCGATCGCGGCCAGCGCAGCGACGCTGACGCCGGCCAGCGTGGACGTGCGCTCATGCCACTTCCGCTCGCCCGTCACGGGCACCGATAGTAACCGCGCCGATCGGTCCCTTGCCGAGTCAACCGAGTTTGCCGATGACCTCGGAAGCGAAGAACTCCAGGTGATCGAGATCCGACATGTCCAGAACCTGCAGGTAAACACGCTGAACTCCGGCCGAGGTGAACGCGCTCAGCTTGTCCACGATCTCCGACGGAGTGCCGACGGTCGGAGAGTTGCCGCGCATCTCGTCCAGTTCACGCCCGATGGTGGCGGCGCGCCGGCTCAGCTCGGCGTCGTCGCGGCCTGCGCAGAGCACGAACGCCGCGGAGTAGGTCAGCGAGTCGGGGGTGCGACCGGCCGCGTCCACGGCGGCAGCCACCCGCTCGAACTGCTCGGTGACCTTGTCCAGCGGCGCGAACGGAATGTTGAACTCACCGGCGAACCGGGCCGCCAGCGCGGGGGTGCGTTTGGGGCCGCCACCGCCGATGATGATCGGCAGCGGGGACTGCACGGGTTTGGGCAGGGCCGGCGAATCTTTGACCGAGTAGTGCGCGCCGGTGAAGTCGAAGGTCTCACCGACGGGCGTCTCCCACAGGCCGGTCAGGATCTGCAGCTGTTCGGTGAGCCGGTCGAACCGTTCGTCCAAGGGTGGGAATGGGATGGCGTAGGCCTGGTGCTCGGACTCGAACCATCCGGCCCCGATCCCCAATTCGACTCGGCCGCCGCTCATTTCGTCGACCTGCGCGACCGCGATGGCCAGCGGTCCGGGGTGTCGGAAGGTAGCCGAGGTGACCATGGTGCCCAGCCGGATGGTGGAGGTCTCGCGCGCGATGCCGCCCAGCGTCACCCACGAATCGGTGGGCCCGGGCAGCCCGTCGCCGCTCATCGCCAGGTAGTGGTCGCTTCGGAAGAACGCCGAGAAGCCGAGTCGTTCGGCGGCCTGCGCCACGGCGAGCTGGTCGCCATAGGTGGCACCTTGTTGCGGTTCGACGAAGACACGGAAGTCGGTTGTTCCCATGTCAACAAGACTAGAGGCCGCGGCTGGCCGCCCGCAGTGCGGCGACGGCGTCGTCGTCCCCGCGCAACGTCACCTGTGTGGGTTCACGGCCGGCGGCGAACAGCAGCAGCTCGCCCGGGTCGCCGGTGACCGTCACCTCGGCGCCGTGACCGGCGGTGGCCAGCACCTTGCCGTCGGGGGTGGCGAGGCTCACGCGCGCCGGCGACTTGGACAGCGTCATCCGGGCGAACTGCGAAACCTGGCGGGCCAGTGCCGTCGTGGTCTGCTCATCGAGAACCCTTGGCTCCCAGGTGCTTCCGGCTCGCCGAACATCCTCGTGGTGGATGAACATCTCGGCGACGTTGACCAGCGGGTCGAGCACGATGAAGGGGGAGTAGATCGGCGGCCCGGACGCGACCTTGTCGATCAGCTCGGCCCAGTCGTTGGACGCGGTCACCTGCTCCTGCACCTTCGCGGTGTAGCCGGCCAGCGCCGGGACCAGGATGCCGGGCGCGGCATCGAGTCGGCGTTCGCGCACCACCAGATGCGCGGCCAGGTCGCGGGTGGTCCACCCATCGCACAAGGTGGGGGCGTCGGGCCCCGTCTCACGCATGGTGGCGACCAGCGCCGCGCGCTCGCGTCGTGCGACAGACATCTATATTTCCCCGTCGCTTCGCTCGCCTACAGAATTTTCCCCGTCGCTTCGCTCGCCCAGCATCAAAATGCCTCCACTCCCTCGATACGCACCAGCATGCCGTGCTTGGTGCCGTCGTTGGTGAACCGGGTCCCGTCCGAGGACGCCCCGATGGTCCAGCCCAGCGCCCGGTAGGTCTTGTAGTCCAGCGGGACGGTCGGAATGTCACCCAGATTGCCGACGACCCAATCCAGCGCACCGTCCGCGGTGACGCGGACCCCGTTGGCGGGCTCGCCGTCCTTGACAGGAGCGTCTTCGAACTGGGCCTCGCAGTTGACCTGGGAGGTGGAGATCTGGCACCGGGTCAAGCCGGACTTCGTCTCGATGAAGACATATCCGTTCTGTGGCGCGAGGGTGTCCGCGCTCGGGGGTGCGGCGGTCGCGGTCGGCGCCGGACTGGACGGGCTCGGGGTGCTCGGCGGTGCGGGGGTGCTGCGGCTGGGCCGCGGGGTCTGCACCGTCGGCTCGATGCCGTCGTTGGCCGGTGATCCGGTCGGTTTGCCGTGGATGAAGTCGGAGCAGCCACCGATGCTCAGCACCATCGCGGCCGCACATATCGCTACTCGAATGCCCCTGGCCACATACCGAGGCTACCGGCTGGAATGTCGCTGCCTTGGGAACGTTTGGTCGCGTATCGGTAACTTCACAGCCTTGCCGCCTAGGGTCGGCGGGATGTTCGGGAGACATGGCATCCGGTTACTCGACCGGTTTCTGGATTCGCCGTTCTCCGGTTTGGCGCCATGGGTGTGGATGGCGATGCTGGCCGGCCCCGGCCGGTTCGAGGTGGCGGTGTCCGGTGCGCTCGCGGTGTCGCTGCTGATCCTGGCGATGTGCTGGCAGCGCGGAATTCCGGTGCATGTCATCGAGTTTCTCGGGGTGTCCTACTTCGTCATGCTGGCGATCGTCGGCCTGCATGCCTCCAGTGCCACGAAGGCCTGGCTGGAGTTGTGGTCCGGCGACATCACCAGTGCACTGCTCGCCGGGTACGCCGCGGTGACGCTGCTGCTGCGGCGGCCGTACACGATGGTGTACGCCCGCCACGCGGTGCCCCGTGAACGTTGGGGCACATCACTTTTCGTGCGGGTGCATCTGGTGATCACCGGTGTGTGGGCAGGCGCGTTCGCATTCGCCGCCATCAGTGGCTTCGTCGGCGATGCGGTGGTCCACGACACAGACAACTTCTGGACCGGCTGGGTGCTGCAATTGGCGGCACTGCTGTTCGCGGTGGCGTTCAACGACTTCTACCCGGAGTACGCGCGGGCCAGGGCGCACGGCCATGCGCCGGTGCCGTCCTGGGTGCGGGTGGTCGAGTGGGTGCCGCCGTTCCTGCTCGGCACCGCTGTCGCAGGCTGGACGCTGGGTGCGGTCGCCGCCGCGGGCTGTGTGGCGCTGAGTCTCGGCGGCGTCGCAAGTGGTGCGCTCATGCGCCGGCCGGTAGTACTCCGAGGAGCGGCGACCACTCGTCCGGCGAAAGATCAACGGCCCGAACAGGACATCGTCGATCGGCAGTCCGAGGAGTCGGTCCGGGCTACTGGCGCAGGATGACGCGCGTCAGTTCGGACAGTGCGACGTGCGGCGGCTCGTTGCCGAAGTTCTCGATGAGCTGCACCTGGATCTCACCGACGACGCCGCCGAGGACAGCGCCCACGGCGATCATCGTCGGCTCGTCGTCCTTGAACACCGGCCGCAGGATGGACTCGTACTCCTCGTTGGAGAGCTGGCCCATCTTGTCGATGATGGTCTGCTCCAGGTCCAGGGCTTCCATCGCGTAATCCTGGGCCTCGTTCAAGGTGGTCGGCAGCTTCTCCAGGACCATGTGCACCAGGGTGTTCTTCAGCGCGTTGTACCGCTCGGTGCCGACCGCGAACTTGACCAGCGGGGTGGCCACGCCGGTCTGCGCGTCGATCGCGGCGTCGACTTCCTTGGCCACCAGGGCGAAGAGTTTGTCGGCGCCCGGGCCGCGGAGCACCCCGTCGAACAGGATTTCCGGGGAGAACAGGTCCTCGGACAGGATGCGCGCGTAGTCCGCGGTGACGGTCTCGCGCTGCGCATGCAGCAATCCCTGGAAGGGGATGAAGCCGAAGAACTTGGTCGGTTTGATCGGCCGGAACAACATGTTCAAAGCGATGTAGTCGCTGATGAAACCGACACCGAAGCCGAAGGCGGGCATGATCCAGGGGTTCTGGAACAAGGCCCAGGCGACCATCTGCACCAGGCCGATGACCAGACCGAAGTAGATGCCGCTGCGCCGGACGAACGCCATCGCGTCGTCGCCGAGCCCGCGCATCAACTTGTTGAGCTTGTCCTTGTTGCGGACCAGGGTGGTGATGGCCAGGAACTGGATGTCGACGAACCGCGGTAGATCGGCCTGCATCTCGTGCAGCAGGTTCTCGACCACGCGCGGTGTCTCGGCGTTGATCCGCGCCTTGATCGCGTTGCGGCCGGCTTCGGGCAGCGAGTCCCACAGCCCGGGCCGGATCTGCTCGGCCAGATCACGCGAGATCTCGTCGACCGCCTGGGTCAACGGTTCGCGCAGCGCCTCGACGGCCTCTTTGGCGTCGACCTTCTGCAGCAGCTCTTCGGGTTTGAGCAGTTTCTGGGTGAGCAGCTCGATGGTTTTGGACCCGACCTTGCCGGCCCTTCTTGGCACGATGCCCTGCCAGCCGAACGGGCCGATGCCCTTGAATTCCTGCGGCCGGTACAGCATTTCCAGCGCGACGATCTTGGTGCTCCAGCCGACGAAGGCGGCCACGAACGGCATCGAGAGATAGATCAGCCAGTTGACGCTGAAGTCGGCTTTGATCTCCTGCCAGGATTGGATAGCGAGAATCGTCTCGCTACTCATATGGCACTCACGGGCCGTCCTGCTGCATTGCTGCCTCCCACAACCCGCGTCCCAGAGCCGACAGGCTCAGGGTCTGCTTGTCCACCCGTGCGATGAGCGGCCCCCGGGATGCGTTCTTGATGGCTCGCAACACCATCGGCTCCGCCATGAGCACCTCGTAGTCGGCTTTCTTGGCGGAATCCTCGGGGCCGGTCTCGACCAACCCAAGAGATAGCAGATGGCTGACGTACTGCGGGACCATATTGGGCAAAGCCACATTGGCGGTCCGGCCGATCAGGCAGGCGTTCTCCAGCACCGGCCCGCTGGAGGCGCGCGACCGTGAATACACATCGACCAACGGCGACGTCGCGCCCTCGGAAAGCGCGCCGACGATGCGGGCCTCGTCGGCCACCAGCTGGTCCAGCAAACGGTGGAACAGTTCGACCTGGCTACCGGCTGTGCTCTGGTCCAGCGCCCGGTCCAGCAGTTTGCCCATCTTGTGGTTCAGCGAATCCCCGGCGGCCGGTTTGGCCGACGGCAGGGTGCGCGGCGCGGATTCCAGCGACTCGAGCCGGTTCTTCACCAGCGTGGCCAACTGTTCCTCGCCCCAGGTCGCCAATTTGAAGCCGACCTCGGCGGCGGCCAGCGCGCGGTCGGCGATGCCGAAGGGATCGAAACGCTTGGGGAGCAGCGGACGGCGCTTCGGTGTGCGGATGACGACGGCGAGGTCGCCGACCGGGGTGGCCCACCTGAACCCCCGGCGCTCGTGCCCCTCGCGGTTGACCGGTTCGTCATCGGTGACGTCCGGTTCGTGCTTCGAGATGTCCTGCGCCATCGATCTCCCCAGGTGCGCCGAGGTCAGCCGTGGTCGACCCTGACCGACGGTTGGTGATTACGGCACGGTACCCGGTGGAACCGTGGGGCGGGCCGGGCGGGCTTTGCTATTGCGGGGGCAGCAGCGGTGGGCGGCACACGTTGCCCACCGGATCCCACCACCACCCGTTGTCGCACGCCAGCGGAGTCGTCGCGATGGCGGGCCGGCAGATGTTGGCCACCGGATCCCACCAGCCGTTCTCGCAGTTGGGGATCGGATCGGCGTGACCGACAGCGGCGGTGAACGCGAGGGGCATCAATGCGGTGGCGGCGGCCGCGGCGAACCTGCCGGCCGCGCGCTTCACGGTGTTCTGCATGGTCTGAAACCTTAGGGGGTGAATGTGGCGCATTGGGATCGGTAGCTGTTCTGATGCTGTGTGATTTCTGTATGAAGCTTCTGCTCCCGATCGCGGCCGTCGCACTCGTCGCCGCCTGCTCGACCGATGCGCAATCACCCGCGCCGACCACCATCACGGTGACGGCTCAGCCGTCGCCCACCACGGCGTCCCTGTCCCCGTCCCCGTCCCCGGTCACGGTGGCCCCGACCGCTGCGCCGGTGGACCTCCCGCCGGGACCGTGCACTGATGCCGACCTCAAGGTGTCGCATAAGGACCTCGAGAACCAGGGCTCGGAGTACCGCCTGGTGCTGCACTTCACCAACGCGTCCTCGCGTGCGTGCACGCTGTCCGGTTATCCCGGCGCCGACCTGGTCAACGAGACCGGGCCCGTCGTGCACGTCGAGCGGCGGATGCAGAACGCGGCGCCGCACCTGACGTTGCAGCCCGGCGACGTGGCCACCGCGGACCTGCAATCCAGCGACACGAACCCGGCGAACGGCGGCATGTGCCCGCGCTGGGGCTCGGTGGTGGTGATCGCGCCCAACACGTTCCAGGCCCGCGACCTCGGCATCGGGATGCCCTTCTGCAGTCCGCTGATCAGCTCGGTGACGTGAGATTCGAGTAGTGGGTTACTCGACTCCGCGATGCGGCACGCGAGGAGCATTTCTTTCGCGGAACTCGGCGCCGGACCCGGTAGGCCATCGTTTCGCCCGGGTCCAGGTGGAGGTCGATGATGGGTATTCCGAAACGCAAGGTTCTGCGCAGCGCGACCCGGATCACGGCGTCGGTGGCGGCCGCAGCACTCCTGGTCACGGCACCGGAACTGTCGGGATCGCCGGTGACTGTGCCGCCAATGGTGAGACTGACTGCCGACTCAACGGTTCTTGCGCTGTGCGGGACGACGTGTCCGACATGGCGGCCTGCCGATCTTGGGCTCATCATGGACCAGTTCGTCACGCCGACCCATCCGACGCTTCCGGGTGACAAGGTCACGACGGTTGCGGTGACCGCACCGGGGGAGCTTTGGCCACTGACCGGGCTCGCGCGCCTGCTCCTGTCCGGGGCGGCAGACCCGAGGTTGGCGGGACCCGGTGGTGGCGCGTGGCCGGATGAGCCGTGGTGGAAACTATCCGGACTCTTCGACCTCACCGCCAACCAATCGTTGCGGGCCGGGGCGGCCGCTCTGGAGAAGGCGATGCTGGCGAACCCCAGCGAGCAGCAGGTCATCTACGGCTACTCGCAGGGCGCAGGCGTCGCGAACGTGGTGAAGCGCAGACTGGCTGCGCAGTACGCGGGGACCGACGCTCCCGATATCGACTTCGTCTTGGGCGGTGACCCAAATCTGCCCAACGGCGGCTTGATGACCCGGTTCTGGGGCTTCTACATACCGATTCTGGATTTTCCGTTCAACGGGCCCACGAAGACGGACACCAAGTTCGACACGGTCGAGATCAACCGGCAGTACGACGGCTTCGTCGATTTCCCGTTGTATCCGCTGAACCTCGTGGCCACCCTGAACGCGGTTCTCGGCATCGCGTACGTGCACGGGTGGCCGTTCGATGTCAGCCTGCCGTCGAAGCCCGCGGATTCCCCTGCATACCAAGGCAAGCATGGCGACACCAGCTACTACTTCTTCGAATCCCAGGATCTTCCGCTGTTCGCCCCGCTGCGCGTGCTGGGAGTGCCCGAGAAGCTGATCGACGTGGTCGAGCCGGTCTTCCGCGTGCTGGTAGAACTCGGCTACGACCGCACCATCCCGGCGTGGCAGCCGACACCGGCGCGGCTGATCCCCAAGTTGAATCCGGTGAAGGTCGCCCGCGATCTGATGGTCGCGATCGGGCAGGGCATCAACAACGCCCTGGCTCTCGTCGGGCTGCCACCGCTCCTGAAGATTCCCGAGATGCCCGAAAAGTCGGCGCCGCCAACCGGTCCGGCGGCGAAGACTGCCCTGGCCCCGCAAGTGGCGTCAAGGGGACCGGCGATCGCGAAGACGGCGACGGCGGTGGACCTCGCCGCGCCGAAACCCATCAAGAGGCCGGCGGACCACGTTGTGGCCAACGCTTCCGGCAAAGTGGACGACTCCCCAAAGGTGATCGCGGTCGAAACGGTGCCGGAAACCGGCACGGTGCCGCCACCGCTGCAGGCCGATGCCGTCGAGAAGCGCGACGTGCCTGCAGTCGAAAGTGACGAGTCACCGCGACGTGCCAATACACCGAAGAAGCTCCGGCAGGCGGTGCGCGATGCGTTCCGAACGAATCAGCAGCGCCCCGCGCGGTCCCATCGCGAAGACAAGCAGACCCCGGTGGCCACCGCCACCGAATCAAAGCCGACCGCGCCGGCGTCGCCCACCGATACCGAGGGCTGACGCGGCCGTCCGGGAACGACGACATGGCTGCTGGGCAGGATCCCGGGCAGCCATTTCGTCGATGTCGAGCTAGCTGGGAACAAATCGCGCACACCCGCCGTTGACCATTTCGACAACTTGAGTGCATCAGACTCAACTCTGGCTTGACAGGCAACCATCCGCAGGTGCAGGCTTGAGCGAGGTTCACTCAGATCCTAGTAAAGCTATTCAGGAGGAACTAACTATGGCTCGTGCGGTCGGTATCGACCTCGGGACCACCAACTCCGTCGTCGCAGTGCTGGAGGGTGGCGACCCCGTCGTCGTCGCCAACTCCGAGGGCTCCCGGACCACCCCGTCGGTCGTCGCGTTCGCGCGCAACGGCGAGGTGCTGGTCGGTCAGCCAGCCAAGAACCAGGCAGTGACCAACGTGGACCGGACCATCCGTTCGGTCAAGCGTCATATCGGCACCGACTGGACCGTTGCGATCGACGGTAAGGACTACAACCCCCAGGAAATCAGCGCGCGCATCCTGCAGAAGCTCAAGCGCGACGCCGAGGCCTACCTGGGCGAAGACATCGCCGACGCCGTCATCACGGTGCCCGCGTACTTCAACGATGCCCAGCGCCAGGCCACCAAGGAAGCCGGCCAGATCGCCGGCCTCAACGTCCTGCGCATCGTCAACGAGCCCACCGCGGCCGCGCTGGCCTACGGCCTGGACAAGGGCGAGAAGGAACAGACCATCCTGGTCTTCGACCTCGGTGGCGGCACCTTCGACGTGTCCCTGCTGGAAATCGGCGACGGCGTCGTCGAGGTCCGCGCGACCTCCGGTGACAACCACCTCGGTGGCGACGACTGGGACGACCGGATCGTCGAATGGCTCGTCGACAAGTTCAAGAGCACCAGCGGCATCGACCTGACCAAGGACAAGATGGCCATGCAGCGGCTTCGTGAAGCCGCCGAGAAGGCCAAGATCGAGCTGAGCTCCGGACAGAGCACCTCGATCAACCTGCCCTACATCACCGTCGACGCGGACAAGAACCCGCTGTTCCTCGACGAGCAGCTGACCCGCGCCGAGTTCCAGCGCATCACCCAGGACCTGCTGGACCGCACCCGTGCGCCGTTCCAGCAGGTGATCAAGGACGCCGGCATCTCCGTCGGCGAAATCGATCACGTGGTGCTCGTCGGTGGTTCGACGCGTATGCCCGCCGTCACCGACCTGGTCAAGGAACTGACCGGCGGCAAGGAGCCCAACAAGGGCGTCAACCCCGATGAGGTTGTCGCCGCGGGCGCCGCGCTGCAGGCCGGTGTGCTCAAGGGTGAGGTGAAAGACGTTCTGCTGCTTGACGTCACCCCGCTGTCCCTCGGTATCGAAACCAAGGGTGGCGTGATGACCAAGCTCATCGAGCGCAACACCACCATCCCGACCAAGCGCTCCGAGACCTTCACCACGGCCGATGACAATCAGCCCTCGGTGCAGATCCAGGTGTTCCAGGGTGAGCGTGAGATCGCCTCGCACAACAAGCTGCTCGGCTCCTTCGAGCTGACCGGCATCCCGCCGGCCCCGCGTGGCGTGCCGCAGATCGAGGTCACCTTCGACATCGACGCCAACGGCATCGTGCACGTCACCGCCAAGGACAAAGGCACCGGCAAGGAGAACACGATCAAGATCCAGGAGGGCTCCGGCCTTTCCAAGGAGGAGATCGACCGGATGATCAAGGACGCCGAAGCGCACGCCGACGAGGACCGTCAGCGCCGCGAAGAGGCCGACGTCCGCAACCAGGCCGAGTCGCTGGTCTACCAGACGGAGAAGTTCGTCACCGAGCAGCGCAGCGCCGAAGGCGGTTCGAAGGTCCCCGAGGAGACCTTGACCAAGGTCGACGGAGCCATCGCCGAGGCCAAGACGGCCCTCGCCGGCACCGACATCGCGGCCATCAAGACCGCGATGGAGAAGCTGGGCACCGAGAGCCAGGCCCTGGGCCAGGCCATCTACGAGGCCACCCAGGCCGAGCAGGGTGCCGACGGTGACGCCGCCCCGGCCGACGACAACGTCGTCGATGCCGAGGTTGTCGAGGACGACGGGGTCAACGGCGAGGACAACCGGGAGAACAAGTGACTCAGGACGATTCGCAGGAGCCGGTGACCATCACCGACAAACGGCGCGTCGATCCGGTCACCGGTGAAATTCGTGAGCAGGCGCCGTCCTCCCCAGAGGAATCTGGGGAGGCGGCACCCGCCGACACCGACAGCGACAAGGTTGCCGAGCTGACCGCCGATCTGCAGCGGGTGCAGGCCGAATTCGCGAATTATCGCAAGCGTGCCCTGCGTGACCAGCAGGTCGCCGCGGACCGCGCGAAGGTCGCCGTGATCACCCAGTTGGTGGGTGTCCTCGACGACCTGGACCGGGCCCGCAGCCACGGCGATCTGGAATCCGGACCGCTCAAGGGTGTGGCCGAGAAGTTGGTGAGCACCCTTGAAGGACTGGGACTTTCGTCCTTCGGCGCCGAGGGGGACCCGTTCGACCCGTCGCTGCACGAGGCCGTGCAGCACGAGGGCGACGGATCCAACCCGGTACTGGGCACCGTCATGCGGCAGGGCTACAAGGTCGGAGACCTTGTGGTCCGCCACGCCATGGTCGGTGTGGTCGACACGGTCGAGAGTGCTGTCAATGCAGGCTCCGGCGCACAACAACCCGCAGAATCAGAAGACTAGGCCCCGTAGGGAGGTGACGCATGGCCCAGCGTGAATGGGTCGAGAAGGACTTCTACAAGGAGCTCGGCGTCTCCTCCGACGCTGACGCCAAGACCATCAAGAGCGCCTATCGCAAGCTGGCTTCCGAGCTGCACCCGGACAAGAATCCGGACGGGGCCGAGCGGTTCAAGGCGGTGTCTGAGGCGTACAGCGTGCTGTCGGACGAGGCCAAGAAGAAGGAGTACGACGAGACCCGCCGGCTGTTCGCCAGCGGCGGGTTCGGGCGTCGCAGCGGTGGTGGCGGAGCAGGTCCCTACGGCGGCGGAGGATTCAGCTCCGACGGCGCCGAGTTCAACCTCGGTGACCTGTTCGACCAGGCCGGCCAGTCCGGCGGGGCGAACATCGGTGACCTCTTCGGTGGTCTGTTCGGCCGGGGCGCACAGCAGCCCAGGCCGAGCCGGCCACGACGGGGCAATGATCTGGAGACCGAAACCGAACTGTCGTTCATGGAGGCCACCAAGGGCGTGGCGATGCCGTTGCGGCTCACCAGCCCGGCCCCGTGCACGAACTGTCATGGCAGCGGCGCACGTCCGGGCACCAGCCCCAAGGTGTGCGCGAACTGCAACGGCGCCGGGGTGGTAAACCGCAATCAGGGCGCATTCGGATTCTCCGAACCGTGCACGGAATGCCGGGGCAGCGGGTCGATCATCGAGCACCCCTGCGATGAGTGCAAGGGCACCGGGGTGACCACCCGGACCCGCACCATCAACGTCCGGATCCCTCCGGGCGTCGAGGACGGGCAGCGCATCCGGTTGGCCGGCCAGGGTGAGGCGGGCCTGCGTGGTGCGCCATCGGGCGATCTGTACGTCACCGTGCATGTGCGACCGGACAAGGTGTTCGGCCGTGACGGCGACGACCTGACGGTCACCGTTCCGGTGAGTTTCCACGAGTTGGCTTTGGGCACAACCCTTTCCATCCCCACTCTGGAGGGCAAGGTCGGCGTGCGGGTGCCCAAGGGCACCTCCGACGGCCGGATCCTGCGGGTGCGGGGACGCGGTGTGCCCAAGCGCTCCGGCGGCCACGGCGACCTGTTGGTCACCGTCAAGGTCGCGGTGCCGCCGAACCTGGAGGGTGAGGCGGCCGAGGCGCTGGAGGCCTACGCCAAGGCGGAACGCGCCAGCGGCTTCGACCCGCGTGCGGGCTGGGCCGGGAGCTTGTCGTGAGCAAGGAGAACGACGCGCGTACCTTCCTCATCTCGGTAGCCGCCGAGTTGGCCGGTATGCACGCTCAGACCTTGCGCACGTATGACCGGCTCGGTTTGGTCAGCCCGCAGCGCACGTCCGGAGGCGGTCGCCGCTACTCGGAGCATGATGTCGATCTGCTTCGGGAAGTCCAGCGACTGTCTCAGGACGAGGGCGTCAATCTGGCCGGGATCAAACGGATCATCGAACTGACCAACCAGGTCGAGGCGCTCCAGGCCCGGGTCGCCGAGCTGTCCGCGGAGCTCGATCGGGGGCGTAAGCCCAGCACCGCCGTGGTGCTGTGGCAGCCGCACGCACGCAGGGTCCGCTAACCCCGTCTTTTGGTTGGGACACCCCGACAAATGGACTAACCCTTTACGAAAACGGTCCAGTCAGGGGAGGATTCGGGCATGGCCGAATCCTCCCCTGAACTGGGCCGTTTTCGTGTGTTGGACGCCAAGCCGATCAACCTGGACGGGTTCAGCGTCGCGACACCCGAACTCGGGCTGGCCGCGATGAGCAGCCCGTTCGACCCGGCGCCGTCGCTGGTCATCCGCGACGGCGCGGTCGTCGAATTGGACGGCAAACCGGCACAGGACTTCGACGTCATCGACGAATTCATCGCGCAGTACGGCATCGATCTGGCCGCGGCGCAGGAGGCCATGGCGCTCGACGACGCCACGCTGGCCCGGATGACCGTCGACATCAACGTGTCCCGCGCCGAGGTGGTCCGGCTCATCGGCGGCACCACCCCGGCCAAACTGGCGCGCGTCGTCGCGGTCCTCAGCCCGGCCGAGATGCAGGTCGCGATGAGCAAGATGCGGGCCCGGCGCACCCCGAGCAACCAGGCGCACGTCACCAATCAGCTCGACGATCCGCTGCTGATCGCCGCCGACGCCGCCAGTGCTGTGGCCTACGGCTTCCGTGAGGTCGAGACCACCGTGCCGGTACTCGGCGACGCACCGTCCAACGCGGTCGCGCTGTTGATCGGCTCGCAGGTGGGCGTGCCGGGCGCGATGGCCCAGTGCTCCATCGAGGAGGCGCTGGAACTGCGGCTGGGCCTGCGCGGCCTGACCAGTTACGCCGAGACCATCTCCATCTACGGCACCGAACAGGTCTTCACCGACGGCGACGACACCCCGTTCTCCAAAGCCATCCTGACCTCCGCCTACGCGTCGCGCGGCCTGAAGATGCGGGTCACCAGCGGCGGCGGCGCCGAGGTCCTGATGGGTGCGGCCGAGAAATGCTCCATCCTCTACCTCGAATCCCGGTGCGTCTCCCTGGCAAGGGCGTTGGGCTCCCAGGGCGTGCAGAACGGCGGCATCGACGGTGTCGGGGTGGTGTCCTCGGTGCCCGAGGGTATGAAGGAACTGCTGGCCGAGAACCTCATGGTGATGATGCGTGACCTGGAATCCTGTGCGGGCAACGACAACCTGATCTCCGAGTCCGACGTACGGCGCAGCGCGCACACCCTGCCGGTGCTGCTGGGCGGCGCCGACTTCATCTTCTCCGGCTTCGGCTCGATACCGCGCTACGACAACGCCTTCGCGCTGTCCAACTTCAACGCCGACGACATGGATGATTTCCTTGTGCTGCAACGGGACTGGGGAGTCGACGGCGGGCTTCGCACCGTCAGCCCGCAGCACCTGGAGCGGGTGCGGCGGCGGGCAGCCACCGCCGTGCAGGCCGTGTACCGCGACCTCGGGCTGGCCGATTACGACGACGACCGCGTCACCGCCGCCGTCGTCGCCAACGACTCCCGCGACCTGCCGCCCGGGGACCCGAAGGCCGTCGCCGAGGCCGCGGCCGCCATCGAAGCCCGCCAGCTGACGGTGTTCGACGTCATCGCGTCGCTGCACCGCACCGGCTACACCGAGGAGGCGCAGGCCATCATGGCGCTCACCGCCGAGCGACTACGCGGCGACCAGCTGCAGACATCGGCGATCTTCGACGAACAGATGCGGGTGCTGTCCAAGGTCACCGATCCCAACGACTATCGCGGTCCCGGAACGGGTTACGCGCTGACCGACGCGCGCCGCACCGAGATCGACGACATCCGGCAGGCCCGCACCACCAGCGAACTCACCGCCGACCAGGCCGAGTATCACGGCCACCTCGTGGTCACCGAGATCGAAGAGGCGCGCCAGGGCGCAGACCCGCGCGAGGTCTGCATCGGCCTGTCGCCCGCGCTGGGGCGCACCGTCTGGCTGACGCTGTGCGGGTTGACGGTCGGCGAGGCCATCCGCCAGCTCACGGCGGGACTGGAAGAGGAGGGCTGCGTACCGCGGTTCGTGCAGGTGCGCTCCACCATCGACGTCGGCATGATCGGGCTGACCGCGGCGAAGTTGTCCGGCTCGGGCATCGGAATCGGCTTGCAGGGCAAGGGCACCGCGCTGATCCACCGCCGCGACCTGGCGCCGCTGGCCAACCTGGAACTGTTCAGCGTGGCGCCGCTGCTCACGGCGCGCAACTACCGCGAACTCGGCCGCAACGCCGCCCGGCACGCCAAGGGCATGGCGCCCGTCCCCATCCTCACCGGAGGTACCGATGAATCGATCTCGGCGCGCTATCACGCCCGCGCCGTCGCGCTGGTCGCCCTGGAGCGCGAGGCCAGTGAACCCGGTGCCGCGCCGCTCACCGTGCAGGTGACGCGGGCATGAGTGAGTACACCGTGGCAGCCGCTGTCGAGGGCCGGCTGACGCTCGCGGATCTGCAGATGGACCCGGCCACGCTGGCCCACCAGGCCGTCGTCGCCGAGGAGCACGGCAATCCGCAGCTCGCCGAGAACTTCCTGCGCGCAGCCGAATTGGCGTTGATCGACGGGGAAGAGGTGATGGCGCTCTACGAGGCGCTGCGCCCGCACCGCTCGACGGCCGCCGAACTGGAGGCACTGCGGGTGTCGCTCGACACCCGGGGCGCGTCGCGCTGCGCCGTGCTGGTGGCGCAGGCCGCGGCCGTGTACGCCAGGCGGGGCTTGTTGCGTTGAGTGCAGTAGTGGCAGGCATCGATGTCGGCAACCACACCACCGAGATCGTGCTGGCCAGGGTGTCCGCCGGTCGGGCCGAACCCTTCGCGCACGGCCAGTCTCCGACGCGTGGCCGCAAGGGATCCCGCGACTCCCTGGAGGGGGCGGCCGCCCTGCTGACCCGCATCGAGGGGGACGCCGGGGTGCGCGCGGACGAGGTGCTGCTGTCGGCGATCCGGCCCGTCGACACCACGACCGCGCCGCTGCCCCCGGCCGCCTCACCCCGCTCACCGGTGATCAGCCTGCGCCGCCCCGACGCCAGCACCCCGGCCGGTACCGGCTACGGCGTCGGGCGCCACGTGCCGGTGCATGCGCTGACCGGACCGCCAGCCGTCGACCCGGTGATCGTCTCGATCGGGCCGGACATCGACTTCGAGGAAGCCGCACAACGCATCTGCGATGCGGTGGCGGCCGGCTGGACGATCGCCGGGGTGCTCGCCGCCGAGGACGACGCGGTGCTGATCGCCAACCGCATCCCGGTCCCGGTACCCGTCGTCGACGAGGCCGACACCCACCTGCTGGAGCCCGACGTGCTCGTCGCTGTCGAGGTGGTCGAGGAAGGCCGTGCCCACCGGTCACTCGCCGACCCCATCGCACTGGCCGCGGCCCTGCGGATCGATCCAGCCGAACTTCCGTGGGTCGCTGAGTTCACCAGGGAACTGGCGGACGCGCCCGCCATCGCGGTGACCCGGCGTACCCGCGCCCCCGAACCGCCTGCGACCGACGATGATTACGTCGACTGCCTGGTCCGGGGTGAGACGGTGCGGTTCTCACCCGAACAGGCCTATCCGCTGCTGCGCACCGAACCACCGGGCACCGCGGTGCGGGTCCGATTGCGGTCGTGCATGTCCGCCGAGGACGGGATCGCCGTCGACGACGCCTATTTCACCGATCTGGCGGCCATCGACAACGGGGCATGGCTGCGTCGCGGGGTCGCCGACACCCGCGGCGCCGTCGTCGCCCTGCTGGCTGCCGATCACGTGGCCGACGCGGCCGAGACGATGACCGAGTTGACGGGCCGGCCGGCTCGCACGCTGGGCGGAGAACCTGCCGCCGCCGCGCGGGGAGCCCGCACCACGCCGGGCCTGCCCGACGACGTGATCGTCTGCGATATCGGCGGCGGCACAGTCGATCTGGTGGGGGCGGGCGGCATCGTCACGGCGGCGGGGGCGGGGGAGACCATCACCTCGGCGGTGGCCCGCGTGCTGTCCATCCCGCGGGCCCTGGCCGAACGCGTCAAACGCAGCCCCGCGTTGCGGGTGGAAGGACCACATCTGGCGCACGAGGAGGACGGCCGGCGGGTGTTCCTGGACACCCCGGCTTCGGCCGACGCCATCGGACGGCTGTGCACCGGCGGCAGCGCAGGCCTGGTGCCGTTCTCCCGAACGCTGGCCGCCGAGGAATGGCGCAGCCTGCGCCTCGCCGTCAAGCAGGCCACGGTGGGAGCGAACATCGTGCGGTGCCTACGGGTGTTCGACCGGATGCCCGCCGTGCTGGTGCTGGCCGGTGGCGGGGCACTCGACGACGAACTGATCCGCACCGTCGGCGAGTCGCTGCGCGGTGAGGTGGTGGTGGGCCGGGCCGACATCGACGGCATGCACGGCCCCCGGTACGCGGTCGCGTCCGGACTGGTGCACCTGTTTGCGGTGGCTACGTGACCCGGATCGAGAACATTGCGGTCACCGGAGCGCCCGCGGCCACCGAGTAGTCGCCGCGGCGCAGTGCGTCGGTGGTGGCCGCCATCGGCTCGACGGCCACCAGATCGTCGGCCGCGGGGGCGAAGAGCTGAGCGGCCGGGTACCCCTGCAGGTAGGTCACCTCGATGCGGCGCCCACCGCCGGAGAGCGCGAACACCGCTCCGTCGGTCACCCCCTCGAAACCGTCGTCGAGCGTGCGTTCCCCCAACGGTTCGGCTGAGGCCGGCCACAGCTCGTGCGCACCCGTCGGGATGCCGGAATCGTCGACCGGCAAGCGCCGCAGCGCCGGGGTCTCCAGCACCCACTCGGCACGGGGCACTCCGGGGATCTGCAGATACGGGTGATAGCCGAAACACAGCGGCACCGGCGCAGCCGACGACGGCGTGACCGTGGTGGCGATGGTCAGCGTGCGATCGGCCAGCGTGATGTCCTGGGTCAGCACATGCGGGAACGGGAACGCCGCCAGCAGTCGCGGGTTCCCGCGGTAGTCGACGGTGGCCGTCAGCCGGTTCGCGGTGCGCTCGGTGACCAGCCAGCCCGGGTAGGCGGCCAGCACCCCGTGGATGGGCAGACCGTTCGGGTCGGCTCGGACCCCGCCGGACCCCGGGGTCAGCGTCACCACCGCACCGTCGACGTCGTAGCTGGCTGCGCTCAGCCGGTTCGCCCACGGATACAGCAGCGGGATGCCCATGGTCTTGCCGTTGGCGACGTAGGCATCCAGGCCGCGGCGCTGGCCCAGGTACTCCACGCCGTCCTCGGCCAGCGAGGTGCCGATCATGCCCGCACCGGGTACGAAGGTGGCGGTCAAGGCGGACGATGGATCGCTCAAGGTGACGTTGTCGGACACCGTTGCATCCTCTCTCAGTGCAGCGGATCGTGCTGGATACGTTCGGCGGGAGCGCCTTTGGCGATCAGGGCGGCCCTGGTCGCGGTCACCATGTCCGGTCCGCCGCACACCAGGATCTGCCGGTCGCCCCAGCCGCCGTAGCGCGTGACGACATCGGCGAGCAGTCCGTTCTGCCGGACGTGCAGCCCGCGCGGCGGCTGGACGTCCGGGTAGTCGGTGGCCCACGGCGGGTCGGTCGCGAACTCTGACACCGGGGTGACCGACAGCCACGGGTTGGTCGAGGCGATCTCCCACAGGGTGCGCAGATCGTAGAGATCGCACGGGAACCGGCCGCCGAAGAACAGGTGCACCCGCGGATTCACCCCGAACCGGCACAGGTCCATGATCAGCGTGCGCAGCGGTGCCAGACCGGTGCTGCCTGCGACCATCAGCACGTCGCCGCCGTCCCGGTCGACGTGCATGGCGCCGTGCGGGTTCGACAATCGCCAGCGGTCACCCGGTGCGGTCTCGGCGACGATCGCGGTACTCACCATCCCACCGCTGACCGACCTGATGTGGAACTCGATGGCCCCGCCGGGATCGGCCGGGATCGATGGCGACAGGTACCGCCAGCGCCGCGGCCACTGCGGCACCTGGGCGGTGAGGTACTGGCCGGGGTGGTAGTCCAGCGGATGATCGAGCTGCAGCCGGATCATCGAGACGTCGCGGGTGACGCGGATGTGGTCGATGACGGTGCCGTCGTGAAACGGCAGACCGGGGGCGGCATCGGCGGCGCCGCGCATGACGCCGACCAGCAGATGCACCACATCCCCGGCGGTTTCGGCGAGCCGGGCATCCCACCTGTCGCGCAACTCGGTGCGCAGGGTGCCGAGCAGTGCGGTGGCCAGGCTGTCGTAGTGCGCCGGGGTGACTCCGTACATGCGGTGGTCCCGGCCGAGTTGGGCGAGAAACGCGACCGGTTCGTCAGCGCGCTGGGCGATCATCTCGGTCAGCAGCCAGGTCAACGCGTGGGCGAAGTTGGCGCGCTGGTGGGCCAGGTCTGGGGGGAACAGGTCACGCGCGGAGGCGTCCACGGCGAACCAGCGGGTGTAGAACCGGCCGACCATGTCCGCGTCGATGACAGCGTGCAGCACGGCAAGTGCGTCGCGGTCGTCGAGTCCCACGTGCGACGAGTGTAGTTGCCGGCGCTGGGAACCCGGGAGGCGTTCGGTCAGAGACCGTGAATTCCCTTGTACAGCACCAAAACGCCGATCACCAGCAGGATGCCCGCCACCAGGCTGGCGTGCTGGCGCTCCATCCAGTCCTTGAGCCGCACCAGCGGCTGTGCCAACCGGTCGCCCGTGACGGCGTAGGCCAGGATCGGGATGGCCGCGGTGGACGCGGCCACCGCCACGAACCAGGCGAGCGCAATCCAGGCGTGCGCCACGCCGACCCCGGCGGTGCCGATCGCCAAACCCGCTGCGGCGCAGATGAACAATACCTTCGGGTTGATCACCGCCAGCACCATCGCGGTCACCAGGGCCCGGCCCGGGGTGAGATCGGCCATCTTGCGTAGCCACGCCGGCGAGTGCTCGGACTGCTTGCGGCGCAACCAGCGGTACGCACCGAAGACGATGAGCAGGACGCCCACCACGATCCGCACCCAGGATGCCCAGGCCGGGGGTTTGTCCAGGGTGCCCATCAGGTCGGCCACCAAGACGAAGATCGCCGTCAGCCCGCCGGTGCCGATGATCCACCCGAGCAGGAAGGCCAGCCCCGTCGGACGCGGGCGCGCGGTGTGCAGCGCCAGCACGGCCGGGATGATGGTCAGCGGGGAGAACGCGATCACCAGAGCGAGCGGGATGAGCTCGGTGAGAGTTGAGCCGAAGTTCCCGGACATAGCGCAGAACCTAACACCAAAGTCGGGACGGCTGTTTCGGCGCGGGAAAGTCCGGCCTGAGCAGTCGGGACGGCAAACTGGCAATACTGTCAAAAGGCGGCCGTCGGCGGCGCCGCTGGGTAGTCTGCGATGCGGTCTGCTGCGGGGCGGGCCGGGAGTCCTGGGAACGGGGACGACGTGCAGATTCGCAGAGGTAAGACCCGGTTGGCCGCGCTGGTGGTTGTCGTCTCACTCGTCGCGATGCTCACCGCGTCGTGCGCGGGGACCAAGGTGGCGCCCGCGCCGTTGGCCGGTGTGAACGCGGGGCCCGATGGCAAACCCGCCCCGTTCCGGGAACCGGTCCGGCTGCAGGCCGTCGACGGCGTGCTCGAGGTGCGCCTGTCCGCCCATCAGGGCACCGTTCCGCTCGATACCGTCAAGGAACCCGTCAGCAATTTCCTGGTCTTCGGCTACGACGTCATCAAGGGCGCCGCCTCGGACGGATCCACCAAGGGCGACAACCTCTACCCCGCACCGACGCTGCACGTGGATCCCGGCCAGCGCCTGATCGTCCACTACGACAACGACTTACAGGGCCTGACGATCCAGGACTTCTACGATCCGGCGTTCACCCCCAAGGGGGGCGAGGTGCCGCTGTATCCGCCGACACTCACCGAGTCGCCGCTGAACCTGCACACCCACGGCCTGCATGTCAGCCCGACCGGTAACGCCGACAACGTCCTGCTGAGTATCCCCGCGGGCATGGGCAACACCTACCTGTACGACGTGCCGAAAAACATGCCCAACGGGCTGTACTGGTATCACAGCCACCGCCACACGATGACCACCCAGCAGACCTACCTGGGACTGGCCGGGCTGCTGGAGATCGGCAGGCCCGACGGCAACCTGCCGCTGGTCACCAAGAACAAGATTCCCTTGCGCAACATGGCGTTCCAGTACAACTACGTGTTCGACCGCAAAGGCAACGGACACCAGCTCAACAACTACAGCTGGCCGCAGTTCGTCAGCACGCTCAAACCGCCCGAGGGGTCCCAGCTGGCGGACGGGACGTATCAGCCGAGCCTCGCGCCGGTGAACATCGCCGACACCAGCATGGGTGCCCAATACCTGACGCCCTGGTGGGCCGGACCGCTGTCGCCACACAACAACCGCGGCCAGACCCAGTTCATCCCGCAGAACCTGATGAGCTTCGACAGCCCCACGCTGAAGATCCCCGAGAACGCCGCGCTACCCGAGAACGAGCGTGACGTGCAGTTCACCGTCAACGGCCAGTTCCAGCCGGAGCTGAAGATCAAACCGGGTCAGACGGAGATCTGGGCGGTGGCCAACGTCAGCGACATCGCTTACATGACAGTCCGATTGACCGAGACCGCCACCGGGAATCATCCCAAGTTCGCCATCGTCGGGCAGGACGGCAATCCCTACACCCAGGTGCAGCGGCCCGTCTACGGCGACGGCACCACGCTCAGCGTGCCGCCCGGCTCGCGTTATGCGATAGCGGTGACGATGCCGAAGGACGGCGATCTGGTCCTGGAGTTCCCGCCCAATCCGGAGGCCAAGCCGCTCATGCTGCCCGGCGTGGTGTACACGAACAACGGAACCAGGAACACTCCCGCGGTGCTGGGCACGCTCACCGTCGATCCCAAGTACATGAGTTTCGCCGACGGCTTCTTCGTGTTCCCGACCCAGACCCTGATCCACGCCACACCGGACACCAGCGGTCCCGGGCAGACCACCCCCTTCGAACCCGGCCAAAACCTGGATGCCTACACCTCTTTCGTCGACACGTCGGTGATGACTCCCGCCGTCAAACGGGAGATGACGATCGTCGACACCATCGGCGGGGACAAGGCCAGCAACAACGACCCGAAGGCCGTCATCTACATGTTCGAGCCCGCCGGGTTCCCGAACGTACCGCTGATCCAGCCGAGGCTGAACTCGGTGGAGGAGTGGAAGATCACCAACTTCAACAATGACGCCCATCCGATGCACATCCACGTCAACGACTTTCAGGTGATGGAGATCGACGACCCGCATCGCGGTAAGACCGGCGTGCAACCGTGGGGCCTAGACAACGTCAACGTGCCCGCCCCGGTGTTCAACGACATGCACGTGGTCAGCACCCCGGCGACACTGACGTTGCGCCAGGAGTTCCTGGAGTTCGTCGGGACCTACGTCATCCACTGCCACCGGCTCAACCATGAGGACAACGGCCTGATGGCCACCATCAACGTCATCCCCGAGGTGTCCACGTATGCGGTGGCGGTGCCCGGCGGCAACGGTAAGCCGGCGTCGGTGCAGGTGCGGGATGCCAACGGCGACAAGGTGTTGCAGACCGTCTACCCGTTCCCCGACTTCGAGGGCACCCCGTCGGTCGCGATGGCCGACGTCAACGGGGACGGCATCCTGGACCTGGTGGCCGGCACCGGGAAGGGGGTGGCCCCCAAGGTCGCGGTGTACGACGGCAACAACACCCGAGAAGGATTGTTCAAGACCGAGATCGCGCGGTTCGCCCCGTTCGAGGCCGAGTTCACCGGTGGGGTCAGCGTCGCCGCCACCGACATCGACGGAAATTCGATGTCGGACAACATCATCGTGGGTACCGGCCCGGGCCGGGAATCCCAGGTGAAGGTGTTCTCGTCGAAGCTGCCCGAGCACGGCAAGGCGCCGGAGGTGTTCTCCGCCTTCACGCCCTATCCCGGGTCGCAGTCCGGTGTCACCCTGGCCACCGGCATGGTGGAATCCGGGTCGGGCCGGGAGAGCATCGTGACCGCGCCGGGACCCGGTGAGCCACCGCTGATCAAATCGTTCCGCTGGGACCTCTACACCCCGACCGCCCGGGCACAGGCCAGCGGCACGGCCACCCCGCAGCACGCGGGCAAGCCGTCGGATCCGAGGATGACCTCGCAGTTCCTGGCGTACGACGAGAACTATCACGACGGGGTCGCGCTGTCCGCCGGCTGGGTCGCCGGCGCCCAGGGCGGCTCGAAGAGCATCGTCACCAGCCAGCTCGGGGGTGAGGGCAAGGTGGTCGTGTGGTCCAGCGGGTCGCTGCTGGACGGTCAGCCGTCGATGTACCTGGAAAGCCCGAACCATCACGAGGAAAACGTGAATTACCAGCCGATCTCGTCGTTCGCGCCGTTCCGCGCCGGGGGGGCCACCGTGGCGGCCACCAGCACCGTCTACGGGGCGGACCTACTGGTGACGGGCGGGGTGGGGGAGGTCCACAAGTACGTGCTGAACCGGTCCGCGCCGGATGCGAAATCCCTTGACCCCAAGTTGATCACCATGCTGCCGCCGATCCCGGGGGTGGCCGCCCCGGTGCCGCTCGGTGCCCGCTAGGGCAGCTGCCAGAAGACCTGCGTCAGCAGATAGACCAGCACGGTGGAGGCGGCCAATGCGCCCACCACAGTGCCGAGACCACGCCAGTTCGCCTTCGCCGCGGCCATCCCGGGGGGTGGGCGCAACCAGTGCTTGAGCAACGGGTTCACGTAGTAGGGCATGGTCACGAACGTCATGATGAAGCTGGACAACAGATTTCCGATGAGCAGGCCGACCCACAGCGGCATCTTCAGCGGGGACAGCGCCAAGGACAGCAGCACGACGGTGGGATACAGGCCCACCCACACCGCGATGGACGTCTTGACATCCGACGGTGGGGCCGCGGGAACGCCGTGCTCGTCGAAGGCGAACCAGCTGCCGAACGAATTGTCGATGGTGCTGGCGTGGAAGTCGGAGAACCGCTCACCTTCGGCGAGCAGCTGACGCCGCTGCGGGGAGATCAGCCARGCATCCAGATCGTCGGCATTCTCGTAGCGATAGAGCGCCGTCCACTCGTCCTGCACGCCGGCCACCGGGCGGAACAGTTCGGTGCCGCGGAATCCGCGGAACGTGCTCTCCGCCAGCCGGAGTCGCTCCTGCCAGGCCAGGAAATCCTCGACGTTCTCCGGGTTCACCCGGTGGCTGACCACGACGGTCACGAGCGGATCAGTCGGGCGGGCGCCGCCGCCGATCACCTGCTGGGTACCCGGCCCGTCGAAGAAGTCGGCCCCCGCGGCGACGCGTTCCTGCCGCGCGGCGCTGTTGATCCAGGCTTGCACATGGGCGACCGAATCGAACCGGTACACCACCACCCAGTCGGGCTGCACCGCGGTGGGTGGGCTGACCTCGGCGGCCAGGAAGCCCGGGTACTCCGCGGCCACCCGGTTCAGATCCTGTTGCCAGGCCTCGAATTCCCGCTCCCGGCCGGTGCGTACCCGCTGGCCGATGATGACGGTGGCCGCCATGTCGGTGTTCATTCTGGCATCCATCGCTTCAAGTGGCCGGGATCAAGTCGTTCAGCCGCCGGTAGATCCGCTCGGGAGTCAACGGCAGCTCGCGAAACCGGAGCCCGGTGGCGTCGTGCAGGGCGTTGGCCAGTGCGGGCGCCACCGGGTTGATGCAGCATTCGGCCATCCCCTTGGACCGCATGGGCCCGACCGAATCGGTCGACGGCACCAGTAGCACCTCGGTGCGCGGGGCGTCGGCGTAGGTGGGGATGCGGTAGTTGCGCAGGTTCGGGTTGGTCATCACGCCGTCGCCGTCCACATGGTGGTTCTCCGTCAACACGAAACCCAGCCCTTGCGCCACACCACCTTCCACCTGCCCCCGCACCTGGGCGGGGTTGATCACCACCCCGGCGTCGGTGGCCTGCACGCTGTACAGGATGCGGATCTCGCCGGTGATCCGGTGCACCGCGATGCGGAACCCGTGCGTGTTGGAGGTGACGCTGCGCGGCGAACCGTAGGCCTTACGCGCCTCGGTGAACCGGATGCCGCGTTCCCGGCCGGCGGCCAGGATCTCGGACAGGGATACCATGCTGCCCGCGCAGTCCACCCCGTCGTGGCGCAGCACGCAGTCGGCGACGGGGACACCGGCGTGCACGGCGGCGAACGCCCGCAGCCGGTCCCGCAGGGCGATCGACGCCCGGTCCACCGCATTGCCCGCGACGAACAGTCCGGCACTGGCGAAGGCCCCGGTGTCGAACCCGGTGCGGTCGGTGTCGGACTGCACCAGGTGGATGCGTGCCGGTGTGGTGCCCAGCCGGGTGGCGGCGATCTGCACATGCGCGGTCGAGGTGCCCTCACCGAATTCCACCGTGCCGACCGCGATCTGGTAGGTGCCGTCCTCACACAACGTGGCCCAGGCCTCCGAGATGTGTTCGGTGGGCGGAGCGGTTTCGTGCAGCGACGTCGCGGTGCCGACGCCGACCAGCCAGTCCTGATCTGGGCCGGTCTGACCATCGGTGCGGCGCAACGCCTCGTCGACCAGGTCGATGCACTGCGCTATGCCGTCCTCGGTGAATTCCACGTCGTCGGGATTGTCGTCCATGGCCAGCAGCGCGTCGCCGGGCCGCACGATGTTGCGGCGGCGCAGCTCCAACGGGTCGATGCCGAGGGCGACCGCCAGCTCGGAGATGGCGGATTCGACCGCGAACGCCGGCTGCGTCATCCCGTAGCCGCGGAGCGCACCGCTGGGCAGGGTGTTGGTGTACACGGAGTAGGCGTCGAATTTCTTGTTGGGGCAACGGTATAACGCGATCGCCGCCGCGGCGGCGAACAAGGTCTCCCCGCCGTGGTTGCCGTAGGCGCCGGTGTTGGACACGTTGCGGAAGCTGATCGCGGTCAGGGTGCCGTCGGCCTTCGCGCCGAGCTTCATGGTGATCTTCATCGGATGCCGGGGTGAGGCGGTGGTGAACTCCTCCTCGCGGGTGTACTCGAAGCTGACCGGCCGTCCGGTGTCCAGGGTGGCCAGCGCGACGAGATCCTCCGAGATGACCTCCTGCTTCCCGCCGAACCCGCCGCCGACCCGCATGCAGAACACCCGCAGCTGATCGGGCCGCAGGTCGAACAGGTGCGACAACTTCACCTTCGCGATCGACGGTGACTGCGACGCGGTGCGCACCATCAACCTGCCACCTTCCATCCACGCGATCGACCCGTGCGTCTCCAGGTGCACATGCTGCACCCGGGGCGAGAAGTAGGTGGCCTCGTGGATGACGTCGGCCGCGGCGAAACCCGTCTCCACATCGCCGATCTGGCCGTGCAATTCGAGCAGGATGTTGTGCTCCGGGTCGCGCACGAACGGATCGTCGGAGCCGTGCAGCTGCGGTGCCCCGTCGGCCATCGCCTCCTCCGGGTCGAACACCGCGGGCAGCACCTCGTAGTCGACGACGACCTGCCGGCAACCCTCCTCCGCGGCCCCGACCGAATCCGCCAGCACCGCGACCACCCGCTGCCCGACGAAGCGCATCACGTCGTCGAGGATGTAGGTGTCATCCGGGTCGACCAGGTGATCGGTGTGGATGGCGGTGGTGAACCGCTTGCGCGGCACGTCTTTCCACGTGTAGACGCGGTGCACGCCGGGCACCCCGAGCGCTGCCGTGGTGTCGATGGACACGATGCGGGCATGAGCATGTGGTGAGTGCAGCACCTTCAGATGCAACAGGCCCTCGGGGGCGGTGTCCATGGTGAACTCGGCCCGCCCCGTCACCACGTCCAGACCCGCCGGTGCACCCACACTGGTGCCCACGGCATCACCGGGCTCGGCCTCCTCGATCGCCACCCGGCCGTGCACCGCATCCTCGATGGCCCGGTAACCGGTGCAGCGGCACAGGTTTCCCTTCAGCGCACGGGGCAGGTCCTGCTTCTGCTCGTCGGTGAGCGCGGCCGAGGTCATGATCATCCCCGCCGTGCAGAAGCCGCACTGAAACCCCGGGGCCTCCAGGAAGCGGCGCTGCATCGGATGCAGGTCGTCCGGGGTGCCGAGACCTTCCACGGTGGTGACCTCGCGACCGTCGGCCCGGAATGCCGGGGTGATGCAGCTGTGCACCGGGTCGCCGTCCAGCCACACGGTGCACGCGCCGCAGTCACCGGCGTCGCACCCCTTCTTCACCCCATGCCAGCCCAGCGAACGCACGAACGTGCGCAGGCATTGACCGGGCCGGGGTTCGGCGTCGAAGGTTCGTCCGTTGACGGTGTAGGTCATGAGCGCAGCTCCGCCGCGATCTCCGAAGCGAAATGCTTTGTCAGGTGGGTGCGATGGTCGGGGGTGCCGTTGGCGTCGTCGAACCAGATGTCCTCGGGTAGGCCGTCGATGCGCTCCTGCAACGCCGCCGGGTCGGGGTCGGCTGCGAATACCAACTGCACCGGATGGGTGGTGCCCGCCGTCAAGGTGAGCAGGACCGCCCCGTCCTCGCCCTTGGTGCCGATCAGGAACACGCTGGAGCGGCCCAGCTTGGTCAGGGTGAACCGGCGGTGGGCGACGCGCTTGCGCAGCGCGTGCTCGGGAATGTCGATGCGGCGCAGGAGTTCGCCGGGAGCCAGCACGTTGCGGTTGTTGCCGGTGACGAATTCGGCTGCGGGCACGGTTCGTTCGGCGCCGTCGGGGGCGTGCAGCCGGTAGTCGGCTTCCAGGGCGGTCGTCAGGGTGATCATCGGGCCCGCGGGCAGCGACATGCAGATGTTGCCGCCGACGGTCGCCGCATTCCAGATCTTGAACGACGCCAGGAAGGCCTCACAGCTGAAGGGGATCAGGGCGCCCGCCGCCCACCGTGCGGGCGGGGTGAGCGCATACAGGTCGCGGATGGTGCACATGGCGCCGATGCTCAGCCCCGCCTCCGAGACGGTGAGCTCGCTCCAGCCCAGCGGTGCCAGATCGATGAGCCTGCGCAGATTCGGCTGCGGATCGGAGAACAGCCAGGTGCCGCCGGCCAGCCAGGCATCACCGGGGCGCCACAGGGCGCCGGGCGGTTCGGTGGGTTGCCGAACGACGTCGGTGACCGTGTTGAGATCCAAGGTGTACTCCTCACGGCCCCCGCGGTGTGCTGAGACTATGTCGTTCTGGCGGGTGGGACGGACGTTTTGGTTACATGCTCGGCAATGTGCCGGGGTCCGTGGTCCCCTAGAGTCCGTGAGCCACATCCACTACGGACACATCTTCCACATCGCGGGCAGTCCCGTCATCTCCGACGCGCCGGGCGCCCTGGTGTCGATCCCCGATGGGGCATTGGTGCTCGACGGCCGTGGCCGGATCGCTTTCTGCGGCAGCAGAACCGATATCCCGTCCGAGTACGCGGCCTCCCAGGTGCACGACCACCGGCACGGTTATTTGCTGCCCGGATTCGTCGACACCCACATCCATTTCCCGCAGACCTACGCCGGTGACTCCTACGGCGGCGGGCAACTGCTGGAGTGGCTCACCCAGTGCATCTTCCCGTCGGAGTCGCGGTTCGCCGATCCCGGCTTCGCGGCCAGGGCCGCCGTCGAGTTCTGCGACCGGCGGATCGCTGCGGGCACCACCGCGGCCATGGTGTTCGGCTCGGCATTCCCGCACGCGCAGGACGCGCTGTTCGCCGAGACCCGTCGGCGCGGACTGCGGATCGTCAGCGGGCGCGGCATCCAGACCGTCGGCCCGGAATCGGCGGGTCCGCTGCTGACCTCGGAGGCCGACGCCATCCGGCTGACCCGCGCGGAGATCGAGAAATGGCACGCCGCCGACACCGGTGACGTCGACACCGCATTGCTGCACGTCGCAGTGGTGCCGAGGTTCTCCCTGTCGGTCACCACGGAGACACTGAAAAGCCTTGGCGAACTCTATGATTCGGTGCGCTCCGCAGGCGTGTACGTACACACTCACCTGAACGAGAACAACCGTCCCGGTACCGGCGAGATCGACGTCACGAAGTCGACCTACCAGGTGAACTCGTATCTGGACACCTACGACGGCAAGTTCCTGCCGGGTTCGGAGGTGGGCGGTTCGAGCCTGTTGGGCCGGCGGACCATTCTGGCGCACGGCGTGCACTGCACCGACGAGGAACTGGCCCGGATGGCCGAGACCGGCACCTCCATCTCGCACTGCCCGGTGTCGCAGTTGTTCCTCGGCTCGGGCACCATGCCGTGGCGGCGCACCGTGGCAGCGGGTGTGAACCTCTCCGCTGGAACGGATTTCGGGGGCGGCGACGAATGGCTGATTCCCCGGGTGCTGGGTGATGCCTTCAAGGTGCACATCTCAGAGGACGGTGCCGCAGGAACTTCACTGCATCCCGCCGAGATGCTGTTCCTGGGTACGCTCGGCGGGGCCAGAGCGCTGGACATGGAAAGCCGGTTCGGCAATTTCGACGTGGGCAAGGAGGCCGACTTCGTCGTCGTCGACCCGGGCGGAACTCCCGCGCTGGCCGCGGCGCTGACTCGCGGGGTGCGCTCCGCGGCGCCCGATATGGCGCGTGATCAAACGCTTTTCGCCTTGCTGATGGGCCTTCGCGAATCATCGGTGGCCCAGGTCTACGTCCAGGGTCGGCGCCTGAACCCGGCTTAGGAGGATGTCATGAGTGCCATCGTCGTCACCATTTTTCACCGCCCCGCCGAGGGGCCGGCGTTCGACGAGTGGGCCCCGGGTCTGCTCGCCGCCGCCGGCGCCGCACCCGGATTCGTCGACGCGGTGGTGTCGGTGCACACCGACCCGCGCCTGGAACCGGCGATCTCCGCGACCTTCACCACCGAGGGCCGGCTCCACGCCTGGCTGGACAGCGACGCGCACGCGGCCGTGCTGAGCGACGGGCGGGCGCGCGGTGTGCACCAGGCCTCCACCGATCTGGTCGTGGTGGACGGGCAGATCACCCCGCCGGGAATCGCGGTGTTCCGGCACAGCGTGTCGGCGGGCCGCGACGCCGACTTCGTGACCGCGCAGGGTGATCTGACCGGGGCGAGCGCACAGTTCTCGGGATACCAGGGCACGGTGGTCTTCCCCCCGGGAGCCGGGACACAGTGGATGACGCTGATCCGGTTCCGGACCGAGCGGCTGCTGTCCGGCTGGCTGAAATCGGAGCAGCGCCTGGATGCGCTGCCGTCGCTGCGCTCGGCGCTGGACGGCGACTTCTCCACCTTCTCGCACACCACTCCGTTGGGCACCACCGTCCGGTTCGAGAACGGCGAGACGGAGATGACGCCCAGCTGGAAGACGGCGATGCTCGTGCTGATGGTGCTGTACCCGACGGTGATGCTGTTGACGCGGTTCGTCGGCCCGGTGCTGGACCGGGTCGGTGCCGAGCCCTGGCTGGCCATGTGGCTCAGTGAGGTGGCCAGTGTGTCCCTGCTGCAGTGGGTGCTGATGCCGTTCGCCGTCGTGCGGTGGCGGCGCTGGCTGGACCCCGTCGAGGGAAAGAGCGGGAGAGTCAGTCTGCGTGGTGCCGCGGTGGTGGTCGGCGTCTATGTCGTCACGTTGGCGGTGTTCGCGAGCATCACCTGGTTGCAGTTCTGGGACTACCCGAGCTGAGCCTTGTCATCCGTTCAGATGAACCTGGCTCAGAACTCGCACCATTTCCATTCGTCGCCCTCACGCACGAAAGCGATGTCGTCGGGGTCCTCCCCGTCGTTGTCGATGATCGCCTCGGCGCTGTCGCCGGTGACCTGAAGTTCGGTGATCTCGAGGTCCAGTCGGCCGGAACTGGACCGCGCCTCCCGCAGGCCGTCCTCGTCGAACTCGCTCTGGTCCTGCATCTCGGCGCACATCAGGTCGCGCAGTTCGCCGAACTTCCTTGCATTCCAGGCTGTTTCGAACCGGTCGACGACGTCGGCGATCTGGTCCTCGTCGGACTGGGGCTCGGCGGTGACGCCGGGCGGCGCGACGGCGGCGCCTGGCGTCACAGTGGTGCAGCCGGTGATGGCGATGAGCAGCGCGGCGGCGAGCACGCCAAGAGCCGACGTAGTGGTGCGCATCGATCCAGTGTCGCCGATCAGCGGCCGTCGGGCCGATTCATGCCCGAGATGTTCATGAAATTCAGATCGCCACCCCTGGCGCCGTCTTGTAAAGTCCGTTTCGGGACGTCGACTTTCACAGTCTGCGATTGGGGGGTCCATTGCTGGCATTCATCACCTCGTTGCGTCATCCGGATAATGCGCGGGACTACGCGAGAAACGAACGCCTGCTGAAAGGCACGCTGGATTCGATCGCGCGCCAGACGTCGGAGGACTATCTCGTCTTCGTCGTCAGCAACGTGCCGCTGTCGTTTCCCCTGCCCGCCCGCGTGAAGTCGGTGGTGGTGGACTTTCCGGCGCCGGCCCGGCCCGGGTCGGACACCTCGTATCAGGCCATCGTGTGGGACAAGGGCACCAAACTCGGGATCGGACTCATCGCCGCCCGCGACCACAAGCCCGACTATGTGATGATCATCGACGCCGATGACTTCGTGCATCGCGATGTCGTCGCGTTCACGGCCCGTAATCCAGATTCGCCCGGGTGGTACATATCGCGCGGTTGGCGTTATTCGAGCGCACGGAATGTCTACCGCAGTTTGCGCGCGTTTCACCTTCAATGCGGCACGTCATACATCCTGCCGTTCAGCGCATACGCAGTTCCGGACGACGCCTCGGTCACCCTGGATCAGGGCGCGGTTCTCGACGTGTTCGGCGACCGCCTCGCGACCATCATCGGCTCCCATATGAGGGTGGTGCAGTGGGCCAAGCGACATGGCTATCCACTTGCCCCACTTCCGTTTCGCGGTGCCATCCATCATGTGGACACCGGAGAGAATCACTCGGGAGGCACCCTGGGCGGCGTCGCCCGAGCCCTCTCGCCGGAGATCCAAGAGACCTACGGCATTCCCGCCCGGTCGCGCACCGGCTCGCCCGCTCCGGCGGCAGGGGGTCCGCGGTTGGCGTTGGGCGCCCCCGTGGCGCTCGCCGAGAGCGCGTACAAGTACCTCCAGCGCACGGTGGACGCGATGGTGGCCGGCGACAAGCCGCGGTTCGATCTGGTTTCCTATCGAGCGCAACTCAACCGCTGAACCTCAGCCGTGCCGGGGCGGCCTGGTGCCCTCGAATTCGTTGTGGCCCAACGTGTCCACAAATGTCGGGCCGCTGATCCCGAGCTCGGTCCGGTAACTCTCGGCCCAGCCGCCGAACGGTTGGTGGGCCAGATACTCGTTACGGAAACGGTCGTCCTCGGATACCTCGGTCACGCAGAAGTCCGGGATCACCAGATCGACGACGGGTCCGCCGCGCTCGACCTCGGCAAGGACAAGGGGAGCGTTGCGGCCGAGGAACCGGTCGATGACCCAGCCGTCCTCACCCAGCCAGACCGAGTAGCGAATCTTGGCGACGACGTGGTCGGCGCGGCGCACGATCTGCCCGGCGACCATCGGGTCCAGTTCACGTTCGGCTTCGTAGCGGGTTCCGCCGGCCGCGGGGCCCTTGGCGGTCATCGTGCCGATCGATTCGTCGCCGAGCGCCTCCACCAGGTCGCCGGCCGTCCGGTCGGAGTCGGCGGGGGCCGGGCCCTGGACCCGGATGCGCACCGCGTACCCGTCGGCCGCGAACAGGTAGGCCTGGACGATCAGGGCCGGGGTGGGGTCCGATGCCGCGAGCACGGGGAGTTCGCGGACGACGAACTTCCGCTCGAATTCGAAATCACCGTAGCCGGACATGACCACGACGCTAGCCCGGTACCTCGGGAAATGCCGTGATTGATGCCGCGGCGGCCCGGGTATCGCGAACCGCTGGACAAATCTGGCAAAATTTCTAGAGTTGAGCGGAACAGACTCAACCTTGACGACGTTGTTCAAGGCGACAAGCATTTTCAGGCAGCCCGTGGATGGCTGCGCAACCCAAGAAGGAGAGGTGTCGTGGACTCGTTCAATCCGACCACGAAGACCCAGGCGGCACTGACCTCGGCGCTGCAGGCGGCCACCGCCGCAGGCAACCCGCAGATCACTCCCGCTCATCTGTTGATGGCACTGCTCACCCAGAACGACGGCATCGCCGGACCGTTACTGGAAGCGGTCGGAGTCGAGCCCGCAACCATCCGCGCCGAGGCCGAGCGTCTCGTCGGCCGGTTGCCCAGCGCCAGCGGGTCCAGCTCGCAACCGCAGTTGTCCCCGGACGCCATCGCAGCGATCACCACCGCGCAGCACCTGGCCACCGAGATGGACGACGAATACGTCTCCACCGAACACCTGCTGGTCGGACTGGCCACCGGCACGTCCGAGGTCGCGAAGGCGTTGACGGGCGCGGGTGCGTCCCCGCAGGCGCTGCGTGAGGCGTTCACCAAGGTCCGCGGAAGCGCGCGGGTGACGAGCCCGGACCCGGAAGGCACCTACCAGGCACTGGAGAAGTACTCCACCGACCTGACCGCGGCCGCCCGCGAGGGCAAGCTCGACCCGGTCATCGGCCGCGACAACGAGATTCGTCGCGTCGTGCAGGTGCTGAGCCGTCGCACCAAGAACAACCCGGTGCTCATCGGCGAACCCGGCGTCGGCAAGACGGCGATCGTCGAGGGCCTGGCCCAGCGGATCATCGCCGGCGACGTACCGGAGAGCCTGCGCGACAAGACGCTGGTGTCCCTGGACCTGGGCGCCATGGTGGCTGGGGCCAAGTACCGCGGTGAGTTCGAGGAACGGCTGAAGTCCGTCCTCGACGACATCAAGAACTCGGCCGGTCAGGTCATCACATTCATCGACGAGCTGCACACCATCGTCGGCGCCGGTGCCACCGGAGAGTCGGCGATGGACGCGGGCAACATGATCAAACCGATGCTGGCCCGCGGCGAGCTGCGGCTGGTCGGTGCGACCACCCTCGACGAGTACCGCAAGTACATCGAGAAGGACGCCGCCCTGGAGCGCCGCTTCCAGCAGGTGCTGGTCGGCGAGCCGTCGGTCGACGACACCGTCGGCATCCTGCGGGGGCTCAAGGACCGCTACGAGGTGCACCACGGTGTGCGCATCACCGACTCCGCGCTGGTCGCGGCGGCGACATTGAGCGACCGCTACATCACGTCGCGGTTCCTGCCCGATAAGGCCATCGACCTGGTCGACGAGGCCGCGTCCCGGCTGCGCATGGAGATCGACTCCCGACCCGTCGAGATCGACGAGGTCGAGCGGCTGGTCCGTCGTCTCGAGATCGAGGAGATGGCGCTCGCCAAGGAAACCGACGCGGCGTCCGTGGACCGGCTGGAGAAGCTGCGCGCCGAACTGGCCGACAAGAAGGAGCAGCTCTCCGAGCTGACGACCCGGTGGCAGAACGAGAAGGGCGCCATCGACATCGTCCGCGACTTCACCGAACAGCTGGACAGGCTACGCGGCGAGGCCGACCGCGCCGAGCGGGACGGTGACCTGGCCAAGGCCGCCGAGCTGCGCTACGGGCGTATCCCGGAGATCGAGAAGAAGCTCGAGGCCGCGCTGCCGGTCGCCGAGGCTCGCGAGAACGTGATGCTCAAGGAGGAGGTCGGCCCCGACGACATCGCCGACGTGGTGTCGGCCTGGACCGGTATCCCGGCCGGCCGGATGCTCGAAGGCGAGACCGCCAAGCTGCTGCGGATGGAGGAGGAGGTGGGCAAGCGCGTCGTCGGGCAGCGCAAGGCCGTGGCCGCTGTCTCCGATGCGGTGCGCCGAACCCGCGCCGGTGTGGCCGACCCCAACCGGCCGACCGGATCGTTCATGTTCCTCGGCCCGACGGGTGTGGGTAAGACCGAGCTGGCCAAGGCGCTGGCGGAATTCCTGTTCGACGACGAGCGGGCCATGATCCGCATCGACATGAGCGAGTACGGCGAGAAGCACTCGGTGGCTCGGCTGGTCGGTGCACCTCCCGGCTACATCGGTTACGACCAGGGTGGTCAGCTGACCGAGGCGGTCCGCAGGCGCCCGTACTCGGTGGTGCTGTTCGACGAGGTCGAGAAGGCCCACCCGGACGTGTTCGATGTGCTGCTCGCGGTGCTCGACGAAGGCCGGCTGACCGACGGTCAGGGCCGCACGGTCGACTTCCGGAACACCATCCTGATCTTGACGAGCAACCTCGGTGCCGGTGGCACCGAGGAGCAGGTCATGGCGGCGGTGCGTTCGGCGTTCAAGCCCGAGTTCATCAACCGGCTCGACGACGTGATCGTCTTCGATCCGCTGCAGCCCGACGAACTGGTGTCGATCGTCGACATCCAGCTCGCTCAGCTGCAGAAGCGACTGGCTCAGCGCCGGCTCAACCTCGAGGTGTCGCTGCCTGCCAAGCAGTGGCTGGCCGAGCGTGGGTTCGACCCGCTCTACGGTGCCCGTCCGCTGCGCAGGCTGATCCAGCAGGCCATCGGCGACCAGTTGGCCAAGTTGTTGTTGGCCGGCGAGGTGCACGACGGCGATGTGGTGCCGGTCAACCTCAGCGCCGACGGTGAGGCACTCGTCCTCGGTTGATCCCGACTGGCCACTTGTTGCACGGATTCGCGAGAAGCATGTGCAACAAGTGGCCGCTGGGATTGCGGGGCGAGCGAAGCGACGGGGAAATGACGCTGTGTTTGTGCAAGTAACCGGGTTGTGACCACAACGAGTTCTGGCGAATCGGGTCCCAGCAAGTAAGCTCGACCCCAATGGTCCCTCTCTGGTTCACACTGTCCGCCCTCTGTTTCACAGGGGCGGCCGTGTTGTTGTATGTCGATATCGACCGTCGGCGCGGGTTGGGCCGGCGGCGTAAGTCGTGGGCGAAGTCGCATGGCTTCGACTACGAGCACGAATCCAGCGAAATTCTCGATCGCTGGAAGCGCGGCGTGATGTCCACCGTCGGCGAGCACGTCACCGCCCGCAACGTGGTGCTCGGTCAGATCCGCGGCGAGGCCGTGTTCATCTTCGACCTCGACGACGTGGCAACCGTGATCGCCCTGCACCGCAAGGTCGGCACGAACGTCGTCGTCGATCTGCGGCTCAAGGACATCAAGGAGCCCCGCGAGAGCGACATCTGGCTGCTCGGCGCCATCGGCCCGCGGATGGTGTACTCCACCAACCTCGACGCCGCCCGTCGCGCCTGTGACCGCCGGATGGTGACGTTCGCCCACACCGCGCCCGACTGCGCCGAGATCATGTGGAACGAGCAGAACTGGACGCTGGTGGCCATGCCGATCACCAGCAGCCGCGCCCAGTGGGACGAAGGCCTGCGCACGGTCCGGCAGTTCAACGACCTGCTGCGCGTCCTGCCACCCCTTCCGCAGCCCGGCCGCAACGGTGTCGGCGTGCACGCGGGCCAGCCCGCGCTCGCCCGCCGCAGCGGTTCGCCCAGCCGTCCGCTGCTGCCCAGGCCCGCCGAGCTGCCCGCCGGACGCGGCGACCTGCCGCCCGGCCGTGCCGACGTGAGCCGTTATGTCGACCAGCGCACACCGGTGCGCAACGGCCGGCAGTCACCGCACTACCAGCGGTAGCCAGGGGTGCTCAACCCCGAAAAACCCATAGCGCTGATCACCGGGCCGACGTCGGGTATCGGTGCGGGCTTCGCCCGCCGCTACGCCGCCGACGGCTATGACCTGGTCCTGGTGGCCCGTGACGCCGGGCGACTGGAAGAGCTGGCCGCCGAACTGCGGGACCACGCCGGCGCCCACGTCGAGGTGCTACCCGCCGATCTGGCGCGCGAGACCGATCGCCGTACGGTGTGCGACCGGCTGGCCGCCGGGGTGCAGGTTCTGGTGAACAACGCCGGATTCGGTACCTCCGGTGAATTCTGGAACGCCGACTACGCCACCCTGCAGTCCCAGTTGGACGTCAACGTCACCGCCGTCATGGCGCTGACCCATGCCGCGCTGCCGCCCATGCTGGCCGCAGGCAAGGGCACCGTCATCAACGTCGCCAGCGTGGCCGGGCKGCKGCCCGGCCGCGGCGTCGGCGTACACGCGCTGTGCCCGGGATTCGTGCACACCGAGTTCCACGACCGCGCCGGCATCGAGATGTCGGGCACGCCGTCGTGGTTCTGGCTGGAGGTGTCCGACGTGGTGCGCGACTGCCTGGCGGCCGTCGCCAAGGGCGAGGTGGTGATCGTGCCCGGCCTGCAGTACAAAGTGCTGACCACGGCCGGCCGGCTGGCACCGCGAAGCCTGGTGCGAGGCTTGACCAAACGTGTGGGTAAGGGCCGTGGGCGGACCTGAATGCGGGTGAAGCGGACGTTGGTCGCCGCGCTTGCGGTGCTGATGCTCGCGGCGTGCTCCAGCGGTGACGACAAAGCAGGCCCGTACGGCGCGCAGCAGGCGCGCATCGGTGAATCGCAGACGATTCTGGGCTGGAACGTGTCCGTGGCCAATCTGCGTTTCGACAACGACCGGGTGCTCGTCGACATCGACGCCGCCCCGGCCCAGGCGGGAAGCGCGCACGCGAAACCGGAGAGTCTGCGCTTCGGCCTGTACGGCGCGCTGGCTCATCCGATCGAGTCCGATGCGATCGGTGGCTGCGCCGACGCCACCACGTTGAGCCTGCAGCCCGTCACCGCCACGAACCCCGAACATCTCAGCGGCACAGTGTGTCTGGGCCCGCTGCGGGACCAGAGTCAGGTGCGCGGGGTGTACATGTACTCACCCGAGGAACGCATCCCCAAGACCACGGTGGCCTGGCCCGCGGCATTTCCCGTCGGGTTGATGCCCACCGGGGACAGCGAAGCGGGTCTGGTGCTGCACTCGACCAGTGTCGACGCGTTCCGGGCCGACGGCAACCAGCTGACCCAGGCCTCGCTGGGTGATCCGAATGCGTTCTCCGGCAACGGCTACATGCTGCTCGGGCTGTCCATCGACGGCACGGCGCAGCGGTACCGCGACGACTCGGCGACCCGCGGCGGCCCGCTCATGGTGCTCACCGGTCCGACTCTGCCGGGCAGCGGCCTGTCCCATGCCTGTTCGGCGTACGGGTCGTCGCTGCTCGTCCTGCCCGAGGCCTCGCTGGACGCGGTGGCGATCCGGGCCTCGATGTGCACCCAGGGCGAGATCAATGCCGCGCTGCTCTACCCGACGGTGTCGGTGGTGGCCACCCATGCGGCGCTGTGGACGAAATAAAGCCGGGCCCCACGGAGTGGGGTGAGACCCCGGGTGTGGGCCCGTGGGTAGGCCCGCTGCCAGAAGGGTCCCGTTACGACCCGGAGTTGTTGCGCGACGGCGACACCCGCAACGTCGTCGACGCCTACCGGTACTGGACCCGGGACGCGATCATCGCCGACATCGACACCCGCAGACACCCGTTGCACATCGCGATCGAGAATTTCGGCAGCGACGCCAACATCGGCACCGTCGTGCGCACCGCGAACGCCTTCGCGGTGCACACCGTGCACATCGTGGGTAAGCGCCGGTGGAATCGGCGGGGCGCGATGGTCACCGACCGCTACCAGCGACTGGCGCATCACGACACCATCGAGGACCTGCTGGAGTTCGCCGCCCAGGCGGGACTGACCGTCGTCGCCGTCGACAACGTGCCGGGTTCCGTCCCGCTGGAAACCGCTGTCCTGCCGCGTGATTGCCTGCTGGTGTTCGGGCAGGAGGGCCCCGGCATCACCCCCCAGGCCAGTGCCGGGGCGGGGCTGACCGTGTCCATCGCCCAGTTCGGATCGACCCGCAGCATCAACGCCGGGGTGGCCGCCGGGATCGCCATGCACGCCTGGATCCGCACCCATGCCGACATATCGGCGGCCTGGTAGCGGGGTTGTAGGGCAGTATCAAACCCATGGATCAGGTGTGGGCCAACCGTGCAGCCAGTTCCGAAGCCGCCATCGCCAAGCGGCACCTGAAGAAACTGTGGGGTCTGCCGGGCACCCAGCTCGGCGTCGTGGCGTGGCCGGCGGCCCGTAAACAGAAGTCGTTCGGCACCTGGCACTACTGGTGGCAGGCTCATCTACTGGACTGCCTGGTCGACGCGCAGGTGCGCGATCCGGCGCCGGAACGGATCGCGAAGATCACCCGGCAGGTGCGCGGGCATCACCTGCGCAACCTGAAGTGGACCAACGACTACTACGACGACATGGCGTGGCTGGCGCTGGCCCTGGAACGCGCCGGACGGCTGGCAGGCGTGCACCGCGACGGCGCGCTCAAGCGGCTCTCCGAACAATTCCTCAACGCCTGGGTGCCGGAGGACGGCGGCGGTATCCCCTGGCGTAAGCAGGACCAGTTCTTCAACGCCCCGGCCAACGGGCCGGCAGGTATCTTCCTGGCCCGATATGAGGACCGGCAGCGTCGCGCCCAGCAGATGGCGGACTGGATCGACGAGACCCTGATCGACCCCGAGACCCATCTGGTGTTCGACGGCGTCAAGGCCGGGTCGATGGTGCGGGCTCAGTACACCTACTGCCAAGGGGTGGTGGTGGGCCTGGAAACCGAACTCGCCGTGCGCACCCAGGATCCCGAACACGCGCCCCGGGTGCACCGGTTGGTCGCCGCGGTGAGCGAGCAGATGACCACCGACGGCGTCATCGCCGGTGCCGGTGGTGGCGATGGCGGGCTGTTCAACGCGGTCCTGGCCCGCTACCTGGCGTTGGTGGTCACCGACCTACCCGGCGACACCGCCGAGGACGAGGCGGCGCGGGTCACCGCGCGGGACGTGGTGCTGAAGTCCGCGCAGTCGGCGTGGGATTACCGCCAGACCGTGGACGGGCTGCCGTTGTTCGGCCCGTTCTGGGATCGCTCGGCCGAGCTCCCGACGACGGGCAGCACGGACGCCGAGTTCATCGAGGGCGCGGTCTATGCGTCCGCGATGCCCGAGCGCGACCTCTCGGTGCAGCTGTCCGGCTGGATGCTGATGGAAGCGGCGCACGCGATCACCGCGAACGACGGGGAACCAGCACCAGCACCAGAATGATCGCGGCCACCGGCACCGCGGTCAGCACCCAGCCCAGGGTGTGGATGGCCTCGATCATGCCGGCGTGCGCGCCGTCGACCACCTCCCGCGCCCGTTGCGGGTCCAGCACATTGGTGCCTGCCGCCGATCCGGCGCCGCCGTGGGCCGGGCGCAGCGCCTCCCGGGCATCCTCGAGGGTGATGCCGTGGCTCTCCCGCACGAACAGGGTGGTGCCGACCAACGCGAACACCGCCGGGCCCATCGAGTAGGCGGCTTGTCCCACAGCGCTTTTCGCCGCAGCCACCGCGCCGCTCAGCGCCACCGGCGCATCCGCCATCATGATGGTGGCCTCCATGGTCTCGGCGACGGCGGCGCCGATCGCGTTGAGTCCCACGGCCGCGAACACCACCGCGAGCCCGCTGTGCTCGCCGAGCGTCGTCAGCACCAGCAGGCCTGCCAGCACCGACACCAGTCCTGCGACGAGCACGGGGCGGGGGCCTGATCGCGCCGCTGCCCGCCCCGCCCCCGCGGCCGCCACCGCCGACAGAAGTGCGGCCGGAGCCATGAGAAAGCCGAGCACCGCAGGAGATTCGCCGCGCACCGTGACCAGATAGAACGCCAGCAGAATCGTCGAACCACCGCTGATGAAGTTGAACGCGACCCCGGAACACACTGCCGCGTCGAAAGCGCGGTTGCGGAAGATCCGCAGATCCAGAGCGGGGTCGCGGACGCGCAACTCGAAGGCGATGAAGGCGGCCAGCGCGACGGCGCCGATCATGATCGGCACGATCGCGCCGGCGTGGATGCCGGACTGCAGACGCGAGAGCCCGTACACCGTCGCCAGCAGTGCGGTGGCCACCAGCAACAGACCGGTCACGTCCAGCCGGCGCGCGCTACGCGGGGTGTCCGGCACGTAGCGCAACACCAGGACGAGAGCGACGAGCGCCACCGCCGGTGCCACCAGAAAGCAAGCGCGCCAACCGATGTGCACCGCGAGCAGGCTGCCGAGGACGGGCATCGGGACCGCCACGGCGAAGCTTGCACCCAGGTGCAGGGAGATCGCCTGCGATCGGCGCTCCGGGGGAAACACCACGTTGATGATGGCCAGCGACAACCCGAGCAGCAGCGCGAACGCCAGTCCGGCACCGGCGCGGGCCACCATGAGCACCGCGGCATTCGGCGCCGCCGCGGCCAGCACCCCGAACACCACGGCGCCCAGCAGGCCGGCCGTGTACATCCGCTTCATGCCGTACTTGTCGCCCAGCGCGCCCGCACCGAGCACCGCTGCGGCCAAGGTGAGTGTCGCCAGCCCGGCGATGAAACTCGTGCTGCCTGCGGACAACTGCAGTCCGGCGCGCACATCGGAGATGTTCGCCGAGAGGATCACCGGGTCGGCCGCCGTGATGCTGGCACCCAGTCCGGTGGCGAGGATCGTCATGGTGGCGCGGGTGCCGGACACCCACTCTGGTTGCGGCATCAGTCCTCGGTATCGCTGACCATGCCGTCGCGATGGGGAAAGATGCTCCACAGCGCGATGCCGATCTGGAACCCCAGCGCGATCGACATCATCGACGCCAGCATCGCCAGCACGGCGCCGCCACCGCGCCCACCGGCGAGTTCCGCGATGCCGATCAGACCCACGGAACTCGGTACCAGCAGCCAGAATCCGGGCGCCAGCACCACCTGGGCGGCCGGCGTCGACGGCAATCTGCTCAGCGCCAGTGCGCACAACATCAAGACCAGGCCGCCGCCGAAGCCGCTCACGTAGCCGCCGAACACCGCGGCGGTCGCGACCTGCGCTCCGTAGGTGATGAACAGCACCAGCAGCAACCATGGCCAGAATTCGCGCGGCGGACCGAGATTGAGGATGATGCCCACCGCGTAGACGGCGACCCCCAGCCACGGGGCCCACGATCCCAGCGTGTTGACGGGCGAGTCGGTCAGTTCGTCGGAGGACAGGCCGAGCAACTGGATCGCGATGATGATCCCGAGGGCCAGCTGCGCCAGCCTCATGAGTCCACCCGTCAGCCGCGCGGCCCCCGACACCAGCTGTCCCGTCGACGACTCGACCACCGCGAGGGTGATGGCCACCCCCGGCAGGAAGAACGTCAGTGGCGGGATCAGGACGCGGAAGCTGTCGTGCCCCATGTGCAGCAGCCGGCCCAGGCTGAACGCGACGTAGGTGACCAGGAACGCGCTCACCACCGGCAGCAGCTGCCGCAGCCCGGGATTGTCGCCGGTGATCCGCACCAGCACGCCCACCAGCAGGCCGAAACCGGTGGCCGCGACCAGCGCCACCACCGTCGGCTGCAGGATCAGGGCGTACGCCGCGCTCTGCACGGCGCAACCGAGCACCGCAACCCAGGGCGGGAAGCGCCGCCGCAACGCGTGGATGCGGTCCAGCTCGGCCCAGCCCTCGGCAACCGTCACCTGCCCCTGCTCGGCGCGCTGCACCAGCTCGCCCAACGGGAAGGTCTGGTCATACCGCAATGGCTTGTCGCGGTTGACGACCCGGATCAGTTCACCTTCGCCGGCCTGGACGAAGTTCGGCAACGCCAGCACCGGGCATTCCACGCCGTAGTTGTCGGCGACGAGGGACAGGGTGCGCTTGACGATGGTGACCGGGTAGTCCGCCCCGAGCATCGCGGAGCCGAGCCGCGCGATGAAGTCGACGACCGCCCGGTCCTGCTCCGCCATGACGACACTCTAGGGCGGTGGCCAGCCTTATTCGGTGGTGTTCTTGGCGGCCTTGCGCCGTTTGTACCACTCCCAGGCCATCGGGGCGACGGAGACGACGGCGATCAGGATGAAGATGGGCTCGAGCAGTTTCTGGATGATCTCGAACTGGCCGAGGCCGTAGCCCAGCAACGTCAGGCCGACGCCCCACAGCACGGCACCGATGATGTTGTACAGCGTGAACACCGCGTACTTCATCTGGGCCGCGCCGGCGGTGATGGGCGCCAGTGTCCGCACGATGGGGATGAAGCGGGCCAGCACGATCGCGAACGGCCCGCGCTGCTCGAAGAAGGCGTGCGCCTCGTCGAGGTATTTCTGCTTGAGCACCTTGGCATTCGGCTTGAACATCGAGGTGCCCAGGTAGCGGCCGACGAAATAGCCGACCTGGCCGCCCAGGATCGCGGCGATCGGGATGAACACGAGCAACTGCCACAGCTGGAAGTTGGTGCTCACCTCGGCGCTCTGCGCGGCGGTGCCCGCGGCCAGCATGCCCGCGACGAACAGCAACGTGTCACCCGGCAGGATCGGGAACAGCACCCCGGATTCGACGAAGACGACGACCAGGATGCCCACCAGGGCCCAGGTGCCGAATTGCTCGATCAGCTTGAGCGGGTCGAGAAAATCCGGCATGAGGGCCAGGGTGGTGACGGTCATGAGGCCCCAAGATACCGGCCGTACCTCACGGACAGGTGACGGCGATCTGATAGGTGGTCGGGATGACGCGGGCCGGATTCGTCGTGTCGGTGGCGCTGCCGCCACCGGTCACGGTGAGGGTGTCGCCGTTGCGGAAGGCCTGCGGCGGGTCCTCGGACACGTCGGCGGCGTAGCCGATGGAGATACCGCCGGCGTCGCCGATGGTCACCGACCGCACCGACGGCATGTCGTCATCGGTGATCACCACGGTCACCCCGCGTGAGGTCTCGCCGACGGTGTAGCGGGCGAACCCGTCGGCGGCGGAGCAGACCACCGGGCCCAGCGGCCCGGCGTCGCGGCCGTTGACGATCAGCTGTGCCTGCCCGGGCGGCAGTGTCGTCGCCAGGACCGGGGCCGGGGGAGCGGCGGGCGGCGGCGGGGTGGTCGATGTGGGCGCGGGCGCCTGCTGCTGCGCACAACCGGCGAGCGAGAGGGCGAGCAGAATCAGGGCCGGACCGGTGCGCACCCCGGCAACGCTAACCGAGACCGGCCACTGCCGGTCGACCAGCTTCTTGTCATACTGACCGGGTCAGCCGGACAGCCGAGAGGAAGTTTGCAATGCCCATCGCCACGCCCGAGGTCTACGCCGAGATGCTGGGCCGTGCCAAGGAGCACTCCTTCGCTTTCCCGGCCATCAACTGTGTCGGCTCAGAGAGTGTCAACGCCGCCATCAAGGGTTTCGCCGACGCCGGCAGTGACGGGATCATCCAATTCTCTACCGGCGGCGCCGAATTCGCCTCCGGCCTCGGAGTGAAGGACATGGTCACCGGGGCGACGGCGCTCGCCGAGTTCGCCCACGTCATCGCCGCCAAGTACCCGGTCACGGTCGCGCTGCACACCGACCACTGCCCCAAGGACAAGCTGGACACCTTCGTCCGCCCGCTCATCGCCATCTCGGCCGAGCGCGTCGCCAAGGGCCAGAACCCGCTGTTCCAGTCGCACATGTGGGACGGCTCGGCCGTGCCGATCGACGAGAACCTGGAGATCGCGCAGGAGCTGCTCAAGCTGACCGCGGCCGCCAAGATCATCCTCGAGGTCGAGATCGGCGTCGTCGGCGGCGAAGAGGACGGCGTCGAAGCCGAGATCAACGAGAAGCTCTACACCAGCTCCGAGGATTTCCAGAAGACCATCGACGCGCTCGGCCACGGTGAGCACGGCAAGTACCTGCTGGCGGCGACGTTCGGCAACGTGCACGGCGTGTACAAGCCGGGCAACGTGGTGCTCAAGCCCGAGGTGCTGGCCGAGGGCCAGAAGGTGGCGGCGGCCAAGCTGGGCCTGCCCGACGGTGCGAAGCCGTTCGACTTCGTCTTCCACGGCGGATCGGGCTCGCTGAAGTCGGAGATCGAGGACTCGCTGCGCTACGGCGTGGTGAAGATGAACGTCGACACCGACACCCAGTACGCGTTCACCCGCCCGCTGGCGGGCCACATGTTCGCCAACTACGACGGCGTGCTGAAGATCGACGGCGAGGTCGGCAACAAGAAGTTCTACGACCCGCGCAGCTACCTGAAGAAGGCGGAGGCGTCGATGACCGAACGCGTCGTCGAGGCCTGCAAGGACCTGCACAGCGCCGGCCGGAGCGTCTCGGCGGGCTAGACGTCCACACACGATCTCGGCGCGCTCACCCTGCGGGGTGGGCGCGCCGACGTCGTTCTAGGAGTTCTGGCAGATCTTCCACTGCTCGTCGCGGAACTGCAGATCGAAGCTGCGGGTGGAGCGGGTCTGCGGCGCGTAGGCCATGAACGTGGTGACGTTGGCCTCAGCGTGCTGGTCGTGGACGATGACCTGATCGATGCTCGCCACCACCGGGTACTGCTTGGCCGCCGCGACCCGGGCGTGCGTCTCGGCCCAGGCCTTGTCGTTGTACTGCACGTAACTGTCCCGGGTGGCGCCGCAGGTGATGCCGCGCAGGGTCGCCAGGTCACCCTTCTGGATCGCGCCGTCGAAATTGCCGATCGTGGTGCGAACCAACTCTTCCTGCGACACCGCGGGAGCGCTCTTGCGGGTCAGCAGGACGGTGCCCAGCACCGCCAGTGCCACCAGCGCCGCGATGACCAACACGACCGCGATGACCCAGCCCCAGCTGCGCCGGGTGCGCACCGGTTTGGTCGATTCACCACGCGGTGGAATGACCTGTGGCGCAACATTTTTGGGTAGGTCGGCGTTCTGCGCCGCGATCAGTTCGGTGGCGTCCTCGGTGGAGAAGATCTCGGTCGGCGGCTCCGGGACCGCGTCGATGATCTGCGTGGAGCCGTCGTAACCCGACGGCGCGGTGAACCGACGCTCGGGCTCGTCACCCTCTGGTGTTTGGCTGGCGGATTCCCGCTCATCGTCCGGCCCTGTTGGGTTCGACATTCCTGCTGCGATCCTCCCTTGCCGACGCTACTGCGCAAGCCTAGCGATCGGCTGTGAACACCCGCACGGCACAATGGGTCTTATGACGCGGATGGGTGATCTCCTTGGGCCGGACCCGGTACTACTGCCGGGCGATGTCGAGGCCGAAGACGAGCTCGACGCGGGGGAGAACCCCGCCATCGTCGCGGCCGCGCATCCCAGTGCATCGGTGGCGTGGGCCACGCTGGCCGAGGAGGCGCTGGCCGACGACAAGGCCATCACCGCCTATGCCTACGCCCGCACCGGCTATCACCGTGGCCTGGACCAGCTGCGCCGCAACGGTTGGAAGGGCTTCGGGCCGGTGCCCTACAGCCACGAACCGAACCGCGGCTTCCTGCGCTGTGTGGCGGCGCTGGCGAAGGCCGCCGACGCCATCGGTGAGACCCCCGAGTACGCGCGCTGCCTGGACCTGCTCGACGACTGTGATCCGGCCGCCCGCACCGAACTGGGTGTCGTTTAGTCCGTCACCTCGCACCGGCACTCCGACTGGTCGGGCGGTTCCACCTGGATCGTGGCGTGGGCCAACCCGCGTGCGTTGAGCACCGCCTTGGCGTCGTCGAGCACGCCGGCGGATTCCCGGGTGCTGGTCAGGTGCGCGGTCGCCATGTCCTTACCGGGGACCAGCGTCCACACGTGCAGGTCGTGCACCCCGGTGACGCCGTCCACCGCCGCCAGTGCGGTGCGCAGTTCGTCGACGTCGATGTGGTTCGGTGACGACTCGGACAGGATCCGCAGCGCCGCCCGGGCCAGCGCGAACGCGCGGGGCAGCACCCACAGGGCCACCAGGACCGCGACCACGACGTCGGCGTAGGGCCAGTTGGTGGTGACGGTGACGATGCCGGCGATCAGCACCCCGACGCTGCCGACGGTGTCGGCGACGACCTCCATGTAGGCGCCCTTGACGGCCAGGCTGGACTCGGACTGCGAGCGCAGCAGCAGTACGACCACGGCGTTGGCCAGCAGGCCGACCAGCGCCACGATGATCATCGGCAGGCCGGGGACCTCGGGTGCGTCGCCGAGTCGCTCGAATGCCTCGTAGAGGATGAATCCGGCGACCCCGAGCAGCAGGACGGCGTTGGCGACGGCGGTGAAGACCTCGGCCCGGTGCCAGCCGTAGGTGCGGGCGGCGGAGGTGGAGCCACGCCGGGCCAGCAGGACGGCCGTCAGGCCCATGAACATCGCGACCAGGTCGGTGAGCATGTGGCCGGCGTCGGCCAGCAGGGCGATCGAGTTGATCGACAATGCGGTGACCAGTTCGACGACGAAGAACACCGAGAGGATGGCCGCGCCGAGAATCATCCGGCTGACGCGGGCCTCGCTGCCGTGGCTGTGATCATGTCCTGCACCCATGCCCGTGAATATATGCGCAAAGTCGCATATGTCGCAAGGGTCAGACCCAGGCGGACCAGAACCGGGTCAGCTGACCGCCGATCAACGCGAGCCGCTCGGGTACCCCGAACAGTTCGACGAACCAGAACACGACATCGAAGAACACCCGGTTGAGCTGCGGGACCATCAGCACGATGAACAGGATGATGAAACCCCACTGCTTGGCCGGTTCCAGCGCGCGGCGGGTGTCCTCGCCCAGATGTGGTTCCAGCGCGCCGTAACCGTCCAGTCCGGGGACCGGCAGCAGGTTCAGCAGCAGGGCCGTCACCTGCAGGAAGCCCAGGAACGCCATACCGGACCAGAAGACGCCGTGGGCGGAGTCGAAGAACAGGGCCGTGACCACCAGCAGCAGCACCGCCAGCAGCGCGTTGGCCGCGGGGCCGGCCAGGCTGACCTGCGTGCGCTGGCGTGCCGTCATCCACGAGGTCCGCACGTAGACCGCGCCGCCGGGCAGGCCGATCCCGCCGATCGCGATGATCGCCAGCGGAAGGGCGATGGACAGCAGCGGATTGGAGTACTTCAGCGGGTTGAGCGTCAGATAACCGCGGACCTCGACGTCGCGGTCGCCGAACCGCCACGCGGTGTAGGCGTGGCCGAACTCGTGCAGACACAACGACACCAGCCAGCCCGCGACGACGAAGACGAACACCGCGGCGTACGACAGCGGCTTCACCGCGTCGCCGCAGAACCAGGCCAGCGCGCCGGCCACCGCGGTGAGCGCGACGATCGCCAGGAAGACCGGGCTGGGGCGTACCGACTGGTGCAGGGGCCGGATGTTCACCCCACGAAAACTACCGTTTAGACGCGTAGCCAGCCCTGCGTGTGCCGGTAAAACGTCGACCGCCGGACGGCACGCGGAACCTGGACCCCGTCACGCACCACCAGCGCCCCCGTCGTGCCGAGCTGGACGGCACGCCCGGCCACCCAGCGCCGGGCCCGCATCCGCGGGCTGAGCACGCTGGCGCGCAGGCCCGGTTGCCCGGTCGTCGGCTCGATCCGCACCGCGGTGGCCGCGCCGTCGAACAGCACGGTGTCGTCGACGACTGCCTCGCCCTCGATCTGCCGTGCGGACTCGTCGGGCGGTAGCCAGTACGCGGCGCCGACGAGAACCGTTCCGGTCTCGTCCCGGATGAGCGGGATCCGCTGCGCCTGCCCGGTGCGGGCGCGCCGGGCGGACCGGAACGGGCCCATGACGGCGACTTCGATGTCGAGCCGATCGGCCTTCAGAAGCCGGCCCAACACGGTCGCGAGGTCGGCATCCGAGCCGACCACCACCAGCCGCCGCGCCGCGAAAGCGGTGTCCACATCGGCCGGTTCGGCGACCGTCACCGCACTACAGTCGCCCAGCCCGCGCGGGATCCGACGGCCCCCGAACAGCAGCAACGCGACGTCTGTGGTGGTCGACACCTCTGTTATGGCTCCGCTCCGATATGGTGGGTCACCGGCTGCATCACTTTAAGCGGGAGAAATGCCATGCCGGCAATCGTGCTCATCGGGGCCCAGTGGGGCGACGAGGGCAAAGGAAAGGCCACCGACCTACTCGGTGGACGCGTGCAATGGGTTGTTCGCTACCAGGGCGGTAACAACGCGGGTCATACCGTGGTGCTACCCACGGGCGAGAACTTCGCGTTGCACCTCATCCCCTCGGGCATCCTCACCCCGGGCGTCACCAACGTCATCGGCAACGGTGTCGTCGTGGACCCCGGTGTGTTGCTCAAGGAGCTATCGGGGCTGGAGGAGCGCGGCGTCGACACGTCCGGGCTGCTGATCTCTGCCGATGCGCACCTGCTCATGCCGTATCACGTCGCCATCGACAAGGTGACCGAGCGGTACATGGGCAGCAAGAAGATCGGCACCACCGGCCGCGGGATCGGACCCTGCTATCAGGACAAGATCGCCCGCATCGGGATCCGGGTCGCCGATGTGTTGGACGAGGAACAGCTGTCCAACAAGATCGAGGCGGCCCTGGAGTTCAAGAACCAGGTGCTGGTCAAGATCTACAACCGCAAGGCCCTGGACCCGGCCGAGGTGCTGGAGAACCTGCTGGAGCAGGCCGAGGGCTTCAAGCACCGCATCGCCGACGCCCGGCTGCTGCTCAACGAGGCCCTCGAGGCCGGTGAAACAGTGCTGCTGGAGGGCTCGCAGGGCACCCTGCTCGACGTCGACCACGGCACGTATCCGTTCGTCACGTCGTCCAACCCGACCGCCGGCGGCGCGGCCGTGGGCTCGGGCATCGGCCCGACGCGCATCACGACGGTGCTGGGCATCCTGAAGGCCTACACCACCCGGGTGGGCTCAGGCCCGTTCCCCACCGAGCTGTTCGACGAGCACGGCGCCTACCTGGCCAAGACGGGCGGCGAGGTCGGTGTGACCACCGGCCGTCCGCGCCGCTGCGGCTGGTTCGACGCCGTCATCGCCCGGTACGCGACACGAGTCAACGGCATCACCGACTACTTCCTCACCAAGCTCGACGTGTTGTCCAGCCTGGAGACGGTGCCGGTGTGCGTGGGCTACACCGTCGACGGCAAGCGCACCGACGAGATGCCGATGACCCAGGCCGACATCGCCCGGGCCCAGCCCATCTACGAGGAACTGCCCGGCTGGTGGGAGGACATCTCCACGGCCCGCGAGTTCGACGAGTTGCCCGCCAAGGCACGGGACTACGTCTTGCGACTCGAGGAGCTGGCCGGGGCGCACATGTCGTGCATCGGCGTCGGGCCGGGTCGGGATCAGACGATCGTGCGTCGCGACGTGCTGGGCGGCTCGTGAGCGAAGAGCCGACAGCGATGAGCGACGAGCCGTCGATCTTCGAGCAGCACGGCGGCTTCCCGGTCTTCACGCCCGCTGACCCGGGCCCGGGTTTCGCCCGATTCCTCACAGCGATGCGCCGCGCCCAGGACCTCGCGGTCTCGGCCGACCCCGACAGCGCCACCTGGGACGCCGCAGCGGACCGTGTCGAGGCTCTGGTGGAGCTCCTGGAGCCCTATCAGGCCGCTGAGGGGGTGGGCCCGGCCAGCCGGATGCCGAGCCTGCCCGGCGCGGGCAGCCTGCTGATGCCGCCGTGGCTGGTCTCCAAGTTCGATCCGGACGGTGTCGAACTGCAGGTGCAGTTCAGCCGTTTCCACGTCGGCGGGAATTACGCGGTGCATGGCGGCGTGCTGCCGCTGCTGTTCGATTCGGTGTTCGGCATGGTGATCCACGCCGCGGGCCGGCCGATCAGCCGAACCGCATATCTGCACGTCGAGTACCGAAAAGTGACTCCGATCGACACGCCGTTGATCGCCTGCGGACGGGTCCGCGAGGCCGAGGGACGCAAGGCGTTCGTGGAGGCCGAATTATTCGATTGCGAGAAAAACTTGCTCGCAGAGGCCAACGGCCTGATGATTAGGCTGCTGCCGGGGCAACCATAGCTCGGTGCGTGTTAGGGTCAGTCGCGCGCATTTTGGTTGTCGCGCTTGTAAATGAGGGAAGTAAGTTCAATGGCACAGGGCACTGTGAAATGGTTCAACAGTGAAAAGGGCTTCGGCTTCATCGCTCCCGACGGTGGGGCTGCCGACGTTTTCGTTCACTACTCCGAGATCACCGGCAACGGTTACCGCTCGCTCGAAGAGAACGCTCGCGTTCAGTTCGAGGTCGAGCAGGGCGCGAAAGGCCCGCAGGCCGTTGGCGTTTCGCTGATCTAAGCGAAAAACTGAGCTTTTGAGGG